>CAYUNC010000006.1:0-32667 GCA_964445915.1 uncultured Arcobacter sp. | reverse complement strand
ACCATCTTCTTTCATTTGAAAATATCCAAGTCCAGATGCTCCAAATTTTCTTACAAAGTCCTCAAAACCTTTCATTTGTCTTTTAGAGAATATATTATCTCCTCCAACAACTTTCAATGCTTTGATTCTATTGTTTACTTTATCTTTTGCAATATTTGAGAAAATATCTAAAGTACAAAAATCAAAAATATCAGATACTTCAACCATAGCCATATCGTATCTCATATCTGGTTTATCTGACCCATAAAATTCCATAGCATCGTTGTAAGTCATTCTTTTAAATGAAGTTGGTATATCGTGTCCAACTTTTGTAAATACATCATAGATAACTTTTTCAGCAACTTCAATTACATCTTCTTGGTCACAAAAACTCATCTCAACATCTATTTGAGTAAATTCTGGTTGTCTATCAGCTCTTAAATCTTCATCTCTAAAACATTTAGCAATTTGATAATATTTATCAAATCCAGATACCATTAATAATTGTTTAAATAATTGTGGAGATTGTGGAAGTGCATAAAATTCACCACCATGAACTCTTGATGGTACAAGATAATCTCTAGCACCTTCAGGAGTTGATTTTGTTAATATTGGAGTTTCAACATCTAAGAAACCTAACTCATCAAGAGTATTTCGTACAGTAATTCCTACTTTACTTCTAAGAGTAAAAATATCTAAAGATTTAGCACTTCTTAGTTCTAAAAATCTATTTCTTAATTTAATCTCTTCATTTACTTTATCATCATTTAAATCAAAAGGCATTGGCTTAGATTTGTTTTCAATGATTAAACTATCAAGAACAATTTCAATTTTACCAGTGATAAGTTTAGGATTTTCTAAACCTTCACCTCTAGCTCGAACTATTCCAGTTGCAATTAAAACATATTCATCTCTACAGTTTTCAGCAACTTCCCAAGCTTCTTTATTGTCTTCAGGGTCACAAACAAGCTGAACTAATCCACCTTTATCTCTTAAATCTATGAAGATTAAACCACCGTGATCTCTTCTACTATTTACCCAACCAGCAACAGTAACTGTGTCGCCTATATTTTTCTCTGTAACTTCTGTACAATATTGTGTTCTCAAATTTTTCTCCACTATTTTATCTTATATATTGACGCGATTATATCAAAAAATAGATAAAAAAATAGATACAATTACCTTAAATTATTATTTAGTGAATCTTAGATATAATAGCTTTATAAAATAAATCATAAAAAGTGGGAAAATAATGAATTTAAAAGACTTTAAAACAACAAAACATGCAGGACTTTTTGTATCAAATGATACTCATCCAACTTTTGGAAAGAAATATATAGCAAGATTCCAAGTAAATAAAAAACGATATGTTAAAGTTTTAGGTTATGAAAACAGTGATGACCTTAACCTTTTAAAAGCTTTTAGTTTACTACAAGACTACAAAAATACTATTATAAATAATACGCCTTTTGTTAAAAAAGAAGCTGTAAGTCAAAAAACAGATGAATTACAATTAATTAAGTCAATATTAGGGGACTATAAAAGCGTAGACCCTACTATTTTAGAAGAGGGTATTCAAAAGATATATGATAATGAAGAATTAAAACAATATCAAATAGAACTTATTAAGATGCAAAAATATCTTGAAAAAACAAATAAAAAGTTAATTATATTATTTGAAGGAAGAGATGCAAGTGGAAAAGGTGGAGCAATAAGAAGAATGACTAGATATATGAATGCTAGACATTATAGAGTTGTTGCACTTGGTAAACCTACAGAAACACAAAAACATCAATGGTTTTTCCAAAAATATATTGAACATTTTCCTACAGGTGGAGAAGTAGTACTATTTGATAGAAGTTGGTATAACCGTGCAATGGTAGAGCCTATCTTTGGTTTTTGTACACCAGAACAACATGAGATATTTATGGAAGATGTTGTAAATTTTGAACATGACTTAGTAAGACAAGATATTGTTTTAATAAAATTATATTTTAGTGTTTCAAAATCTGAACAATTATCAAGATTTGAGAGTAGAAGAACAAGCCCATTAAAACAATGGAAACTAAGTGAAGTAGATCTTCAAGCACAAGATTTATGGGAAGAATTTAGTGAAAAGAAATATGAGATGTTAAAACGCACAAGTTCAAGAAGTGCTCCTTGGAATATTGTACGAAGTGATAATAAACATAAAGCTAGACTTGAAGCTGTGAAGATTATTTTAAATAGTATTGACTATGATAAAAGAAACTATTCTTTAGACTTTAAGGCAGATGACAAGATAAATATCTCTGTACAAAAAGAGTTATCAAGAATGAGAAAAAAGAAAGATTACTAAAAGTAAAGGAAAATAATGAATTTTATAGAAACAAGAGGAAATGATGGAATTAGAGCAAAAGAGGTTGAATTCTCAGATGCTATTTTAAATCCAAGTTCATCATATGGGGGACTATATGTACCTAAAACTATACCAAATCTAGGGGAAGAGTTTTTAGCTAAACATATTGATACTTCATATAAAGAACTAACTTTTGATATTCTAAGATCATTTAATATTGATATTGATGATAAAACTATAAATGAAGCTTTATCTTTATATGATAATTTTGATAATAGTTCAAATCCATCACCTGTTGTAAAAATAAAAGATGATTTATTTGTAAATGAACAATATCATGGACCAACAAGAGCTTTTAAAGATATGGCACTTCAGCCTTTTGGTTCAGTATTAAGTTCGATTGCTAAAAAAAGAGAAGAAAAATATTTAATTTTAGTTGCTACTTCTGGAGATACAGGACCTGCGGCACTTAATACTTTTAAAAATAAACAAGGTATTAAAGTAGTTTGTATATATCCTCATGAAGGTACAAGTGATGTACAAAAACTTCAAATGGTAACTGAAAATGGTGAAAATATAAAAGTTATTGGTATTAATGGAAACTTTGATGATGCTCAAAATGCACTAAAAAATCTTTTAGCAAGTCAAAGTTTTAAAGATGAATTACTAAAAGATGGATTAAAACTAAGTGCAGCAAATAGTGTAAATTTTGGAAGAATTATATTTCAAATAGTATATCACTTTCAAAGTTACTTAGAGTTATTAAGAGCTGGAGAGATTAAGCAAGGTGAGAAGATATATATAAATGTACCTAGTGGAAACTTTGGTAATATTTTAGGTGCTTATTATGCTCAAAAGATGGGACTTCCTGTTGAAAAATTATTAGTGTCATCAAATAAAAATAATATCCTTACACAGTGGTTAACTACTGGTATTTATGATATTAGGGATAAAGAATTATATCTTACTTCTAGTCCTGCTATGGATATACTAAAGTCATCAAATATTGAAAGAGTTATCTTTGATTTATTTGGAGCAAAAAGAACAAAAGAGCTTATGGAAAATTTAAATAACAATAGTTATTTTGAGCATACAAGTGATGAGTTAAATGAATTAAAAAAATACTTTAGTGCTACACATAGTGATGATGCTTATGGACTAAAAACTATCAAAAGTTTTGTTGATGATGGTTATTTAATGGACCCACACACTGCAACTTGTATCAAAGGGTATGAAGAGTTAAGAGAAAACAAATCACTTAAAACAGTGATATATAGTACAGCAGAGTGGACAAAGTTTTCACCAACAGTACTAAATGCATTAAATCAAAATACTACAAAGTATAGCGATAAAGAAGCATTAGAAACTATTTCAAAGCAATTAAATCTTCCAATACCAGAATCTATTAGTTCACTGTTTGATACTAAAGTTATACATGATACGGTTATAGATATTAAAGATTTAGAGTCTAATATTGTTAAGTTTTTAGAAAAGTAAAAAAAGGATTGTTATGATAAAAAATATAATACTAATATCTTTACTATGTATATCTTCTTTATTTGCAGATTTTACAACTCTAAGTACACAAGAAGTTCAAAAATCAATAAAAGCTGGTGTAGTTGTTATTGATATAAGAAGAGCAGGAGAGTTTAGTAGATATGGTGTTATTAAGGGTAGTCATAAACTTACTTTTTTTGATAATACAGGAGCATATGATGCTCAAAAATGGCTTGACAAGTTTGTAAAGATTGTAACATCAAAAGAGCAACCTTTTATCTTAGTTTGTGCTCATGCAAATAGAACAAAAGTTGTTGGTAAATTTTTAAATGAAGAAGTAAAATATAAAAATGTACAAGAGTTAGATGGTGGTATAAACTACGGTTGGATAGATAAAGGTCTAAAAACAGTAAAGTAAATAATTATATTTACAACAACTTTTAGATATAATTACGCGAAATATATTATATAAAAAATTATAAGGCAATAAAATAGATGGAAGATAAAATAAAGAAAAACTATAGACCAAATGTTGCTGCTATTGTTTTATCTGCATCATATCCTTTAAAATGTGAAGTATTAATAGCATCAAGAATAGATGTAGAAGGTGCATGGCAGTTTCCACAAGGTGGAATAGATGAAGGCGAAACTCCAAAAGAAGCTCTTTTTAGAGAACTTGAAGAGGAAATCGGTACAAATGAAGTAGATATTATTGCTGAATGTCCTGATTGGGTTAGCTATGATTTTCCACCTGCAGTGTCAAAGAAAATGATACCTTATGATGGGCAAACACAAAAATATTTTTTAGTTAAATTAAAAAAAGGTGCAAAAGTAAATATTCAAACTGAAATACCAGAGTTTAGTGAGTATAAATTTGTACCAGCAAATAAATTATATGAATATATTACATTTTTTAAAAGAACAGTATATAAACAAATACTATCGCACTTTAAAAAAGAGGGTTATATTTAATGTTAAGAGTATTAAAATTTGGTGGCACAAGTGTAGGTTCTTTAGAAAGAATTGAAAATGTAGCAAAGATTATCACAAACTTTAGAGATAAAGGTGATGATATAGTTGCAGTTGTAAGTGCTATGAGTGGAGAAACAAATAAACTTATAGAATATGCAAACCATTTTAGTAAAAATCCAAATGATATTGAGATGGATATGCTTTTAAGTTCAGGGGAAAGAGTTACAAGTGCGTTACTCTCTATTTCACTAAATGAACAAAATTATCTAACAACTTCTATGAGTGGTAGGGAAGCTGGAATAATTACAACATCTGAGCATACAAATGCTAGAATTGAAGATATTAATACAACTAATATGAAAGAAGCTATTAAAGCTGGTAAGATTATTATTGTTGCAGGTTTTCAAGGTGTAAGTATTGATAATAATAGAATTACAACATTAGGTCGTGGTGGTAGTGATTTAACTGCTGTTGCACTAGCAGGAGCTTTAAATGCTGATGTTTGTGAAATATATACAGATGTTGATGGTATCTATACAACTGATCCTAGAATTGAACCAAAGGCAAGAAAATTAGATAAAATATCTTATGAAGAGATGTTAGAATTAGCTTCACTTGGAGCAAAAGTTTTACAAAATCGTAGTGTCGAAATGGCAAAAAAATTAAATGTAAATTTAGTATCAAGAAGTTCTTTTACTCCAGAAGTTGAAGGAACATTGATAACAAAGGAAGAAAATATAATGGAAGCACCAATAGTAAGTGGAATTGCACTAGATAAAAATCAAATTAGAGTTGGTATGTATGGAGTTGTAGATAAGCCAGGGATTGCTTCTTCAATTTTTACAGCTTTGGCAAATGCCAATATAAATGTAGATATGATAGTTCAAACAAGAGGATTAGATAATAATACAAATTTAGATTTTACAATACCTACAGCTGACTTTGATAAAACAAAAAATGTAATGAAAAACTTTGAAGCAGATAGTCAAAAAATTGACTACAATGAATCTATTTGTAAAGTTTCTGTTGTTGGTGTTGGTATGAAATCACATACAGGTGTTGCATCAAAAGCATTTACAGCTATGGCAAAAGATAACATCAATATAAATATCATTAGTACAAGTGAGATTAAAATCTCTATGATTATTGATGAAAAGTATTCAGAGTTAGCAGTGCGTTCATTACACGATGCTTATGAATTGGATAAATAAGGCTTAAAATGCAAGAGTTTTTAAACTGGACTATTGATACTATTAGAACTGATAAGCTTATTGGTTCGTGGCTTGAAGAGAGAAAATATGATTGGACGCCATTAGTTGCCAAAAATATAACAAGTCTTTTAGATAAAGGTCGTTCAGTATTGATTATTACTGATGATGAGAGAGAGTGGTTTAGTCAATATATCTTGACAAATATAAATGCACCTAAAAATCAAAGACCACTTTTACCATTTTATGATTTCAAATCTTTTACAAATCAAATCAAAAATATACAAACTGAAAGTGATATAGAACTTATCAAAGATATGTTAAATATATCTTTTCCAAAAGGTTATACTTTTTGGTATATTGGTAGAAGTCAAAGTTTAAAAGCAAATATTGCAAAAATATCAAAGAATTCTTTATTATGGATATTTGATGAAGAGATACCAAATAGTTTTACTTTAAGAAGTGATAACGAAGCTTTAGATACTCAACTGTTACAAATGTTTAGATTATACAACAAAACACTAAGTGCTGCACTGTATGCACAAATTGATGTGGATAAATAGATGACAATAGATAGTTCAACTATACTTATTGTTTCAAATATCCCAAATACTATACAACAACTTCTTTCATCACTACCACAACACAGCACACGAATAATTAGAAATGAGGAAGAGGGTAAAACAGAGTTTTTAATTGCTCATGCTCAAAAGACAATCAAAGAAGCATATTTAGCTTCAAGTGATACAAAATATATCATACTTTGTGGAAGTAGTTTTAGAGTAGAAGCACAAAATTCTCTTCTTAAAGTCCTTGAAGAACCCCCTAAAAACATAGTGTTTATACTAGTTACTTTATCAAAAAGCACAATCTTACCTACAATATTTTCAAGAATACCACATAAAATTATTAAAGAAAAAACTGAAATAAAATCATGCCTATTGGACTTGAAAGAACTTGATTTAAGACAAATGTATGATTTTCTAAAACAAAATCAACGAATAGCAAAACCTGAAGCAAAAGAGTTAATTGAATCTATACTTTATAAAGCACAAGAAGAAAGGTTAAATTTATCCCAAAAACAACTTGATGGTTTTTCAACGGCTTTAAAATTAATCAATCTAAACTCAAGACCTATAAATGTTTTAACAAGTGTTTTACTTCAATTAACATATACAAAACCAACATCAACTTTTAAAAATGAATATATATAAAATAAATCAAGAAAACTACGAAGAGTTTTTTAAAAACAATATTGGTACAGATGATAGTGGGGCAAAAATTATGTCTAAAAAAGCCTCATATCATACTATACTAATAAAAGATTTACCAGTAGGTGGAGCAAATATCTTAAAGCAAGATGCTTTGTCTATTGGTGCTGATTTGGCTGTTCCTATGGGTACAATCTTGGCTAAGACTGCTTTTGTAGATGTTGTTTTAATAGCAACTACTAAACATCTTGAAGTGTTATCAAAAAAAGAATTATCGCAACCATTTGGTTTAAAAATATTAGCAAAATCTCTTAAAAAATTTATTAAACCAAAGAAACAAACTACCCAAATAATGGGTGTTATAAATGCCAATGATGATAGTTTTTTTGATAAGAGTAGATTTCAAGGCTTAAATGCAATTAAACAAATAGAAAATATGATAGCATCAGGGGCTACAATTATTGATGTTGGAGCTGTTTCTTCAGCACCAGGGACTATAACAATTTCTCAAAAAGAGGAACTGAAAAGATTTAAGCCTATTTGTGATGAGATAAAAAGAACTAAATTATATAAAAAAGCAAAGTTTAGTATAGATAGCTATAGCCCAAAAGTTATAAAATATGCTTTAGAAAATGGCTTTACAATTGTAAATGATATTACAGGACTTGAAGATGATAAAGTTGCTGTATTGGTTGCTAAACATAATGCAACAGTTGTAATAATGCACAAGCAAGGCTTATCTAAAGATATGCAAAAGAATCCAACTTATGATGATGTGATGGTTGATATTGATACTTTCTTTGAACAAAGAATTAGAAAAGCTATAAAATTTGGTATTAAAAAGATAATGCTCGATGTAGGTATTGGATTTGGTAAAACACTACAACACAATCTTACGCTACTAAAAAATATGGAACACTTTCATAAGTTTGGTTATCCTCTTTTAGTAGGTGCAAGTAGAAAGTCTATGATAAATAAAATAGTTCCAAGTAATACTAATGAAAGATTGTCAGGTACTTTAGCTATACATTTAGATTGTATTAAAAAAGGTGTAAGTGTTGTAAGAGTACATGATGTAAAAGAACATTTTCAAGCTATTAAAGTTCAAGAAGCTATAGATTTAATCGTAAATTGACCAAACATATCGTATAATATAAGTAAATTATAATATATAGGAAACATTTATGAAAATAGCAAATAGAATGGATAGACTATCAGAATCTATCACAATAGCAATCACAACATTAAGTAGAGAACTTAAAGAAAGTGGTAAGGATGTACTAAGTTTTAGTGCTGGTGAGCCTGATTTTGGAACACCTCAAGTTATTAAAAATGCAGCAATTAAAGCTTTAGAAAATGATGATACAAAATATACAGCAGTTGAGGGAACTCCTGCTTGTAGAAAAGCAATAGTAGGAAAACTTAAAAGAGACAATGGTTTAGACTATGATGTAAGTGAAGTTATTGTTAGTGTTGGTGCTAAGCATTCTTTATTTAATATTTTTCAAGCTGGAATAGAAGAGGGTGATGAAGTAATCATACCTGCACCATACTGGGTAACATATCCTGAGCTTGTAAAATATAGTGGTGGTAAAGTTGTAGAGATTATTACAACAGATAAATCAAGTTTTAAAATCACTCCCGAGCAACTAAAAAATGCAATCACTCCAAAAAGTAAAATGTTAGTTTTAACAACACCATCAAATCCAACAGGAAGTGTATATACAAAAGAAGAATTAACAGCATTAGCTGATGTTTTAAAAGATACAAATATTACAGTTATTAGTGATGAGATGTATGAAAAACTTGTATATGATGGAAGTAGTTTCACAGCAGTTGCTAGTATTAATGATGATATGTTAGCACGAACTGTTACTGTAAATGGTCTTAGTAAAAGTGTTGCTATGACAGGTTGGAGATTTGGATACTTAGCTTCTAAAGATAAAGATTTTGTAAAAGCTATGAAAAAACTTCAATCACAATCAACTTCAAATATAAACTCAATTACACAAGCAGCAGCAATAGTTGCTTTAGATGGTGATGCTGATTCTGATATAGAAACTATGAGAGTAGAATTTGAAAAAAGAAGAGATATCGCTTGTGAACTAATGAATGAAATTGATGGATTAAGTGTTGATAAACCAAATGGTGCTTTTTATCTTTTTGTAAATATTCAAGATATTACAAATGATAGTATGACATTCTCAAAAGATTTACTTGAAGAGGTGGGAGTTGCAGTAGTTCCAGGTGTTGCTTTTGGTTTAGATGGTTATTTTAGACTTTCATTTGCAACAGATGAAGCAACTATAAGAGATGGAATAGCTAGAATTAAAAAGTTTGTAGAGTCAAAATAGTGCCAGACAATATAGTTAAAATTTCAGCTGAAAAGAAAGCAACCGTTGTATCTTCAACTGTTGCTTTAATTTTAACAATTTTAAAATTAACAGTAGGGGTACTTAGTGGTTCTGTTGCTGTATTAGCTAGTGCTGTTGATAGTATTTTGGATTTGGGTGTTTCATTATTTAATTATTTTGCAATTACAAATTCTGAGAAACCAGCCGATAGAACATTTAACTATGGTCGTGGGAAGATAGAAGCATTAGCTTCTGTTATTGAAGGTACAATTATTACACTTTCTGGTATATTTTTATTTTATATGGCAATTAAAAAATACTTTAATGATGAAATATCTACTTATTTAGAAATTTCTTTAGTGGTTATGATTATTTCACTTATAATAACTATTGGACTTGTAGCATACTTAAATGCAGTTGCTAAAAAAACAAATAATATGGTGATAAAAGCAGATGCATTACATTATAAAACTGATGTTTGGACAAATATTGCTGTTTTAGTTTCTTTAGTTTTAGTAACTTTATCAGGAAATGAGATATTTGATGTACTTATTGGTGGAGCAATTGCTATTTTTATTATCTATAGTGCTTATGAACTTATAGAAGATGGAGTACTTGTACTTTTAGATAGAGCTATTGATGAAGAGCTAACAACTAGTATAAAAGAACTTTTTAAAACAGAAAAAGCTATAAATGACTATCATTTTTTAAAGACAAGACAAGCTGGACAAAATATTTTTGTTGAAGTTCATCTAGTATTTGATTGTCTTATTACACTTATGCAAGCTCATAGAGTTAGTGATATAATTGAAGAGAAAATTAAACTTTTAGATATAGATAAAAATTGGGTAATAAGTATTCATCTTGACCCTTATGATGATTCAATCATAAATGAAGAAGAAAATAATAAATCAGAGGTAATAAATGGCTAATATACAAGCCCTAAGAGGTATGAAAGATATTATGAATGATGATAGTAAGCTTTTTACTTACTTTATTGAAAACTGTACAACAATAGCAAAGCAATATGGATTTAATTATCTTGAAACTCCAATATTAGAAGAAACAGCACTTTTTAAAAGAGGTGTAGGTGAAAGTAGTGATATAGTTTCTAAAGAGATGTATCAGTTTATTGATAAAGGGGACAATGATGTTTGTCTTCGTCCTGAAGGAACTGCTGGAGTTGTACGAATGTTTGTTGAGAAAAAGCTAGACCGAGCAGGTGGAGTGCATAAATACTTCTATCATGGACCTATGTTTAGATATGAACGACCACAAAAAGGACGACTTAGAGAATTTCATCAGTTTGGTTGTGAATCATTTGGAGAAGATAGTGTTTATGAAGATGCAAATATTATTCTAATGATTAGTCAAATGCTAAAATTCTTTGGTATTGGATATAAACTTCAACTTAACTCTTTAGGTTGTCAAGATTGTATGCCTACATATAAAGAAAATCTAGTTGAACACTTAAATACTTTAGAGTTATGTAAAGATTGTGATAGAAGAATTACTACAAATTCTATTAGAGTATTAGATTGTAAAAATGAAGATTGTCAAAAACAATTAACAAATGCACCAAAAATTACAAATAGTTTATGTGAAACTTGTAATAATGATTTTGAACAATTAAAAACTATATTAGATAAAAATGGTGTTGAGTATGAAGTTGATTCATCTTTAGTTCGTGGGCTTGATTATTATACTAAAACTGCATTTGAGTTTGTAAGTGATGAGATTGGTGCTCAAAGTGCTATTGCTGGTGGTGGTAGATATGATAGACTTGTAGAGTTTCTAGGTGGTAAGCCAACTTCTGCTATTGGATTTGCTATTGGAGTTGAACGACTTTTAGAATTAATTCAAATGAAAACTACAAATGAAGATGTTATTTATATTGGTGCTATGTGTGAAGATGCTACAGATGTTGTATTTTCAAAAGTTTCTCAAAAAAGAGAAAGTTCTTTGATTATTACTGATTATAAAGTAAGAAGTTTTGGAAAACACCTTAACAATGCACAAAAGAAAGGTGCTACAATCGTTGCACTTGTTGGAGATAACGAATTAAAAGATAACTCAATTTGGATTAAAAATATCCAAACACAAGAAGAGAAAACTATAAAAATGGAAGAATTTTAAAAATGACACTATTTCAACTTATAAAAGAAGATTTTTCAGTACCAAAGAAGAATGACCCAGCACTACACTCAAGTTTTGAGTTAATATTTAATTATCCTGGAGTTTGGGCTGTTGTAAACTATAGAATAGCAAATAAACTTTATAAAAGTGGATTTAAATTTCTAGGTCGTATGGTTGGTGGTATTAGTCAATTTCTGACAAATGTAGATATACATCCATCTTGTACTATTGGACGAAGAGTTTTTATTGATCATGGTTTTGGTGTGGTTATTGGGGAAACAACAGTTATTAAAGATGATGTTCTAATCTATCAGGGTGTAACTTTGGGTGGGGTTAGTTTATCTCACAATAAAAGACACCCTACAGTTGAAGAAAAGGTTGTTATTGGTAGTGGTGCTAAGATTTTAGGAAATATTACAATAGGAACTGAAAGTAAAATTGGTGCTAACTCTGTAGTAGTACAAGATGTACCTTGTCATTCAACTGCTGTGGGTGTTCCTGCACGAGTTATTAGAAAAAAGGATACTAAGTGTCAACTTGACCATAATATTCTTCCAGATATCTCTAAAGAGATGTTTACATATTTACTTAAAAGAGTCGCAGTATTAGAACATGCTATTAAAAAACAAGATGGTATAGATGTATCAAAAGAAGATGAAGAGTTAGAACATATCTATGCTAATTTTATAGATGCAATGAAAAAGTAGATTTTGATAGAACTAGGTATCTTTGGAGTAGTTACTGGATTTATTTCAGGCTTCTTTGGAGTAGGTGGGGGTATGGTACTTATCCCTATGCTTTTGTTTGCTAATTATGAGATGAAACAAGCTGTTTCTATATCTATTATGCAGATGGTATTTAGCTCTATATTTGGTAGTTTCTTAAATAGTAAAAGAAATAAAGAGATTTTAAAAGATGGATTATTTTTAGGTCTTGGTGGCTTTACTGGTGGAATATTCAGTGGATTGATAGTCTCAAATGTAAGCGGTCTTTTCTTGCAGTATTTATTTTTATTAATTGTTATCTTAGCAATAATCAGAGTTACTATCACCCCTGCAAATCATGATAAAGAACAACTTTTAAGCTCACCTAGAAAACTAATAACTATTGGATTTTTTATAGGTATGATTGCGATGAGTATTGGAGTAGGTGGCTCAGTAATGCTTACACCAATACTTGCTGGCTATTTGCATTATAATTTAAAACATGCTTCCTCTTTGGGATTGTTCTTCGTAATGTTTAGTTCTGTTGCTGGATTTTTATCATTAACTTTTACAGGACAAATGTTGTTTTATGAGGGTGCTATTGTTGGAATAGCCTCTTTATTTGGTGTTTATTTAGGTATTTATATTAAAAATAAAATCAATATTGCTTCATATAAAAATTTAATTTTGGTATTGTATATTGTTATATTGATATCGGTACTTTATAAGTTACTTTATTAGTATATTATTAAACAAAGCAAAAAAAGATATAATATAGGGTATAATAATAATTATTATTCAAAGGATTTAGTTATGAAAAAATATTTACAAATAATTATAACAATTCTACTATTTATAATTAGTTCAAATCTTACTTGGTACTATTTTACTGACTACCATAAAGGTCAAAAAATACAGACTGCCCTAGACAATGATTTACACAACTTACAAATTCATTATGATATTCAACAATACTACCAAAGGCTAACAGCAGATACAACATATATGTCAACAATTTTAATGCCAAAAGTTATTGAAATATTATCAAAAATTAAAGATGCAACAAAAGAGCAAAAGGATGTATTAAGAGTTGAACTACAAAATTTTTTAATACCAAAATATGAAATTATAAAACAAAAAGGGATATATCAATACCACTTTGTATTGCCAAACAATGAATCATTTTTAAGAATGCATAAGCCTGAAAAATTTGGTGATAATCTAAAAGATATAAGAAGAGGCTTTGCATATACAAATACTAAAAAGATTGTATCAAGAGGATTCTCTCATGGTAAAACAAAACATGGCTTTAGAAATGTCTACCCTATCTTTGATGATAAAGGTAAGTATCTATGTGCTGTAGAGATATCGTATTTAAATAATAGTATTCAAGAACAATTATCAACATTAAGCAAAATACATTCGCATTTTTTAGTAAATAAAAAAGATTATCTCAAGTATGGTTTCACAGGCTCAGATAAAGCATATAAGCAAAGTAATGAGCATAAAGATTTTATTGTTACTCTTGATGTTGAGCATGAAGATACTTGTGTTGCTCGCGGTAAATTGAGATTGGATAGTATAAAAGATAAAATAGCTGTAAATATGAATAAGCATAATAAATTTTCTTTATATGTTAACTGCGAAGGAGAAAGTATTGTCCTTGCTTTTATCCCTATTAAAAGTATATTGGAAAATAAAACTATTGCTTGGCTAGTATCATATCAATTAGATACCAATATTGATGATATTATACTTTATGCATCAAATATTAGGTTGTTATTCTTTCTTATATCTGTATTGGTATCTTATTTATTATTTCTGAATTTAGTGTCTCAGCAACAGATAAAACTAAAAGCATATACAGATGGTTTAACCAATATTTATAATAGGTATAAGTTTGAAGAGATAGCAGAATCCGAACTTAATAGAGATATAAGATATAGAAGAGATTTATCTATTGCCATCTTAGATATAGATAATTTTAAGATTTTCAATGATACACATGGACACCTAGTAGGTGATGAAGTACTTGTTATGTTAGCACAGCATATTGACTCAAATGTAAGAGATATAGATACTTTTGCAAGATGGGGTGGAGAAGAGTTTGTTATATTATTTCCTGAAACATCATTGGAAAATGCTAAAAAAGTATGTGAAAAACTAAGATTTTCAGTTTCAAAATTAGAACATCCAAAAGCAGGTAGTGTTACAGTTAGCTTTGGATTGACACAATATACGGCTACAGATGATTTAATAACATTATTTGAAAGATGTGACCAAGCGTTATATAAAGCAAAAGAAAATGGTAGAAATGTAGTTTCTACAAACTAAAGGAATTATTGTGGTATTGAAATTTAAAAAATGGTTTCCAAAGATTAAAAAATCTGCTTGGGTAGCACCTAGTGCAGATGTGATTGGAAATGTAAAAATAGGAAAAAATAGTTCTATTTGGTTTGGTGCTATTGTAAGAGGAGATGTTCATAAGATAAGAATAGGAAAAAGAACTTCTATTCAAGATTTATCTATGATACATGTAACTCACTATAAAAAAGCCGATATGAGTGATGGAAATCCAACTATTATTGGTGATGATGTAACAATAGGGCATAAAGTTATGCTTCATGGCTGTACTATTGAAAATGGCTGTTTAATAGGTATGAGTGCAACTATCTTAGATGGAGCGGTTATTGGCGAAGGTAGTATTGTTGGTGCTAATGCACTTGTAACTTCAAATAAAATCTTTCCACCTCATAGTTTGATTATGGGAAGCCCTGCAAAGGTTGTAAAAACTTTAAGTGATGCAGAGGTTCAAAATCTAATAGATCATGCTAGAAGGTATGTGGAGTTTAAGAAAGATTATAAGAACTAAGTTTTATTAATACCACACTTAACATACTAAATACAGTAAATATTATAAAACTTAGATATAATCTAAAATATATTAAAAAAAGGATTAAATATGAAAAAAATGATAGGATTATTAGTAGTTAGTGGATTACTTGCTACTTCATTAAGTGCTAAAGATAGAACATCTATAACATTAGCTACAGAGGATTGGGCTCCATTTAGTTTTAACGATAAAAAAACTAAACAAATTTCAGGTTTAAGTACAGAGATTATTAATGGTACATTTAAACTTATGAATATAGAAATATCATCAAATAAAGTTTTGCCTTGGGCTAGAACACAGGAGATGGGTTTCAAAGGAAAATATGATGCTGTATATACAGCATCAATTAATGATGAGAGAAAAGCACTAATGTACTTTCCTGCAGAACCAATAGTTTCTAGCAAATGGGTACTTTTTAGTACTAAAGCAAAGAAAGCTGAATTAAAATTTGATAGTTATGAATCATTAAATGGTAAAAACTTCTGTTTAATTACTGGCTATAATTATCCAAAAGATTTTATTAGTTATATTGAAAAAAATGCAAAATCTTCATTTGTTGCAACTGAAGATTTAAGTGTTGTTAAATTACTTCGTGGTAGATGTGATTATATGCCCGCAGTTTTAGAAACAACTTTAGAAAATGTAAAAAGTAAAAAAAGTTTAAAAAAGATAAATGCATATGATAAAATATTTTATTTTGATAAATCTTTATCTGTAAGTGATTTTTACCTTATGTTTTCTAAAAAAACAGTATCTCAGAGTTTTGTAGATAAATTTTCTAAAGCATTAGTTGAATTTAAAACTACAAATGAATATAAAAGTATCTTAAAAAAATACTTATAGGAACTTTGAAAATCAAAGGTTCCTAACTGGAACCTTTATATAATCTATTTAAAATCAACCCCAATAGCTTGACTTATATTTGTATAACCATCAGCTTTAAGAAGTTCAATAAGTTCTTCATTTATATTCTTACACATTGATGGACCTTTAAAAATAAATCCTGAAAGTATTTGTACTAAGCTTGCACCTGCTTTGATTCGTCTGTACGCATCTTTTGCATCACTTATACCACCAACACTAATTAATATTGTTTTATCGTGTAATTCTTTTCCTATGGCTTTAAATAGCTCATAAGCTTTGTCGCTTAAAACTGCACCACTTATTCCACCAAAGTCTTTTGGATTTGGTAGAAGTGTATAGTCTTGTGTTGTATTTGATGCTATTATTCCATCTGCTCCACTCTCTATTGCTGTTTTACATAGTGTAATTGCAGTTTCGGCTTCCATATCTGGTGCTATTTTTAATAGTATTGGTTTGTCTGTAATACTCTTTGCTAAAGTAAAAATAGATTTTATAAACTCTTCGTTTTGTAAATCTCTTAAATTTGGTGTATTTGGACTTGAGATATTTATAGCTAGATAGTCACTTAGATTTGCAAAGTCTTTTATTAAACTTTCATAATCTTTTATAGCATCTTTTTCACTTGTAAGTTTGTTTTTACCAATACTTGCCCCAATAGGTATATCATAAGGGTAAACTTTTTGTAGATTTTCAACAACTACATCAGCTCCAAGATTGTTAAATCCCATTGCATTTTGAATTGATTCTTGCTTGGGAAATCTAAAAAGTCTTGGTTTATCATTTCCTGCTTGTGGTTTTGGTGTCATTGTACCTATTTCAGTATATCCAAACCCCATTGCTTTCATAGATTCTACCATAGTGGCATTTTTATCAAATCCAGCACCCATACCAATTGGATTTTTAAATGTAACTCCTAATAAATCTTGACTTAACATATCATCTTGAATAAAATTTCTTTTAACCATATATGGAAAAGTAATAGGACAATACGGCAATACCTTTAATCCAATTTCAGCAATATGATGAGCAGTTTCTGGCTCGAAGTTAAACATTATTTTTTTTATAGTTTCGTAGTTGAACATTTGTATTTTATCCTTTAAACATTAAGTAATTAATATTTATTTTGTAATATCTTTAATACTTTATTATATCCAAACTCTTTTAAAGTCAAGTGAAGCACTATGAAACCACTTAAGCTACTAGCCAATGCTAATCCTACAGCTTCAAATGGAATTATGAATATTAATGATAAAACTATATTCCAAAGAAGAGAAATAGCCGTTATTTTTGCTGCTTTTCCTTGTAGTTTTTTTGCATATAGCCATAGTGAAAATATCTTTGATATACCAAATGGAATTAGACCAATTAGATACATAGTTAAAATCATAGCAGTATTTTGAGTATCACTTTGCGTAAAAGCACCTCGTTGAAATAATAGTTCAACAATAAACTCATTAAATACAATTCCTATTACAGAAGCTACAAACAATAAGCCAAATAAAATATAAAAAGCTTTTTGTAGGTATTTTAATGCTTTTATCTCATCATCATTTTTAATAGCCTTAGCAATAGTTGGAAACAGGGCAATAGATGTAGCAATAGCAAATAAAGCAAGTGGTAACTGAAATACACGGTTAGCATAATATAAATAACTAATACTACCAGTTACTAAAAATGAAGCTAACCAAGTATCTAAAAATGCAGCAAGATGGGCAGAACTACTACCAAAAACAGCAGGGTAAAATTGTTTATAAAATTTACTTTGTTCTATATCTCTCTTTTTCTTTTTATAACTTGTAGTAAAAAACTTAATATTCATCTTTTTTATTGCAATAAGATGAACAATTACTTGTAAAATACCACCAACAATAACTCCCCAACTAAGATAAAATGTGATTGTATATTTATCAAGGTTTTGTGATAAAAGTAAAGCAATTATCAATGATATGTTTAATAGTGCTGTACTAAAAGCTGTAGTTGTAAAGTGTTGTTTGTATTGAAGTAGGGCAGCTAAAAATGTAACTATAAATATCAAAGGTAAATAGTAAAAACAAATTGCAACAAGTGGCGATGCTAAATCAACAGTAGCAGAATCAAACCCAATAGCAATTGCCTTTGTAATAAGTGTAGCAAATATAGTTACAAACAAACTAAGACCAATAATAAAAGCTAAAAATTGTAAAAATATAACACTACTAAATCTTACTTTATATTTAGCAGAGGCAAAAGCTGGTATAAATACTTGTGTAAAAGCACCTTCTGCGAAGATTCTTCTAAAAAGATTTGGTAGTTTAAAGGCTACAAAGAATATATCACTATATATATTTGCACCCAAGATTGATGCAGTTAGTAAATCTCTTAAAAAACCTAAAATTCTTGATACTAAAATACCAAAACTGTTTGTAAAAATATGTTTAATCATAATCGTTTAATATCACTTTTTCGATGTATAAGAATCTGTACATTTGACTTATAAATACCAAGATGACCTTTCTTTACTTCTATTTTACTATTATTTTTTGGTTTTTTCACTCTTTTTGGAAAATATAATTTAATTCTTTGATTGTTTTCCAGATATAAATAGCCTCTTTTATATCTTCCTTTTAGATTTGTTACTATCTCATTTGTATATTTTTCATCAAATATATCTATTTTATTACCATCTTGATGTAGCTCTTCATAGTTCTCAAAGCTAGCTTTCTTCTTCACTTTACTAATCTCTTTAACTTCAAGTAATCCAAAGTGATTTGCTATTGTATCAATAGTTAAGTCATATTTCATACCAATTTCTAAATCAGTAGCACAACCATATAAGTATATCGCTCTATTATTAGGCTGTTTTACAATAGCATTCTTTTTAAACTTATATATCACTACGGTATCTTTTATTTTAATGGGCTTATCTACAAACTCTAAAGTATAAAGATGATTTATCATATAGCTATTTAACTTATAAGTTTTTATCTCTTTTTGTGATAGAAGTGTATTCGTTGTAAAAGTTGCTATTATTGGAAGATGGTCAGAATAACCTTTACTTTTATTCCATCTATTTATTTTATTATCTTTATACAAATATTTTGGCTTAAAAACTTTAAAACTATTTCTTACATAAGATATATTAGAAGTGTCAAATAGTGCCTTTGGTAATAAAATATTATCAGGAGTATTCTTATCTCCTCTAAACTTATAACTAAAACGATTTTCATTTGTTAGTTCATACCAAAGATTGTAATGAACTCTTTTTTTGAACTTATTTATATTTGATTGCAAAATAGGGGTATTGTCAATAATTGTATTTAATATATGATTTATACCTGTAATACCATAAGTATTATTTAATCTTTTTTCATACTTAAAAGTTTTCCACTCATTATAGTTTGAATTAAAATCACCAATTAAAATATAGTCAGTATCATTACTATGTGATTCTATCTGGTTCTTTAGAGCTATTGCATATCTTGTTCTTTTACTTTCTCCTGCTCTTTTTGACTGCCAATGATTGTTGTAAATTATAAACTTTTTATTTTTTATTTTAATTGTTGTTGATAAAATAGGTCTAGAATACTTATCAAAATCATTTATTTTAATAGTTTTATTATTGATAATCTTATATTTACTCAAAATTCCAAGACCAACTGAAGCTTGAATATTTTTCATAAAATAGCCGTAAGAGTATTGAGGATTTTGTGCTAATAATAAATCAAAAGCTTTTTGACTTTCTATCTCTTGTAATGCTAAAATATCTGCATCTAAGTCTTTTATAGTTTTTGATATTTTTTTTAGTTTTATGTTTAGAAGTTTTTTATTCCAAGATTTAGTATTTGGTTGGAATTGCTTATATTCTGTACCATCATACTTTAAATCAAATAGATTTTCTACATTGTATGAAGCTACAGTAAACTCTTGCGAGTTTAGATGTATAGTTAAAAAGTAAAAAACAAATATTAACTTTTTCACTATATATACTTTTTAATTAAAAGCTATTAGATACTACAAGTGCTAAAACTGTAAGTAAAGCTATACCAGCACTTTTATTATACATTTTATTAGCAGTGATAAATACAAGCATAATAGTAGCAATAAGAGCAGCTGTAATATCAAAGAAATAAGCATTAAAATCTACATTTAAAGGATTAACAATAGAACTAAGTCCTAAAACCATTGTAAAGTTTGCTACATTACTTCCTATGATTGCTCCGATTGCCATATCTGCATTATTTGCTCTTGCTGCTTTTATTGCAACAGTTAGTTCTGGTAAACTTGTACCAAATGCTACTAAAAATAAACCAATCATCCATTCACTCACACCAAAGTCTCTAGCAATATTTCCAGCACTACTAATAGCGAAATCTGCTCCACCAACAACAAATACAAAGCCAACTAATAGTAGAGCAATAGTTTTACCCCAAGCAAATTTTTCTTTATCTAAATCTTCATCTATCTCTTCCATTTGATTGCTTTGGATTAAAAATAATAAATAAGCACCCATAAGACCTAAAAATAAAATCCCATCAAACATACTTAACTTACCATCAAGTCCCATAAGTATAAAAACTAAAATAGGGAATAATGACCAAGCAGAATCTTGAGCAAATAGATCTCTTTTAGGACTTATATTTTTAGCAATTAAAAAAGTCACACCCAAAACCAATGAGATATTAAAAATAGTACTTCCAATAACATTAGCAACAGCAATATCACCACTACCTTGCATAGATGCACTCATACTTACAGCCATCTCAGGTAAACTTGTACCCAATGCTATTAAAGTTGCTCCAATAATAAATGGTGAAATATTAAAATATAAAGCTATCTTTTCACTTTGTTCTATTATAAAATCTGCACCATAAATCAATGCACCCATTGCAACTATAAATATTAAAATATCCACTATATTAACCCTTTGTTCTTATTATTAAACTATCAGGAAGATTGAATTTTTTTATTAACTCTTCCTCTTTTTGTCTATGTTCGCCATCATCAATTTCGTGGTCATATCCTGCTAAATGCAAAAGTCCATGAATAAATAGTAAAGCTAACTCTTCATCTTCTTTATGATTAAACTCTTTTGCTTTTTCTTTAACAAAATCAATAGATATAACAATACTACCTAATGGAAAATGCTCCATCTCTTCCAATGGAAAGCTTAAAACATCAGTTGGTTTATCTATTTTACGAAATTCTTTATTTAGTAGTTGTATATATTTATTTGTACAAACTACAAGTTCAATATTTTTTGTAGTTACTTCACTAGCTATTTGTTTTAAAAAATCTAAATCTATAGATTGTTTAGTTTGATTATCTAGATTAAATTCCACAATTCTTGATACCTAAATCTTTTATAACAGCTTCACAAAAGTTACCAGCATCTCTTTCTATCCCTTCTGTTTCAAACTCTACAGAAAAGTTACCAGCATGTTCATTTATCGCTCTTCTAATAACACTTGGGTATGTTCCAGTATCTTTTTCTATTTTAGCAATAGAAGCTTGTATCTTAGCTCTAGTAGTATCACAGCTATACTCGATACTCATTCTCATATAACCTTCTTCCATCTTTACATCTGCACATAAATCTCGTTCAATCATTATTATTCCTTTTTTATACTTTTATTAATTCTTATATATTTAGGTATATTATCTAAATATCACTAAGAAACGATTAAAATTATTTAAATTTAAATTGTTCCTATATATATTTTAAGTATAATAAATTAACAATTAAAGGATATCTCAAGTAATGAATACTCAAATAAATATAATTTATACTAAGAATGTATTCAAATGAGTTTAAACCTTTATTCTTCTATTGCCGATAAATATAATAGTAATTCTCAAAAGATAAGAGTACTAACAGAAAACTGGGTTAATGAATACATATATTGTCCTAGTTGTGGAGATACAGTCTCGGAGTATAAAAATAATAAACCAGTTGCTGATTTCTTTTGCTCTAAATGTAATGAAGATTATGAATTAAAGAGTAAAAAAGATAAACTTGGTAAGAAAATTGTTGATGGTGCTTATTCTACAATGATAGAAAGATTAAAAAGTGATTCAAATCCAAATTTCTTCTTTTTAAACTATGATAAAAATAGTCTTGATATAACTAATTTTATTGTTATACCTAAGCACTTTTTTATACCTGAAATCATAGAGAAGAGAAAGCCTTTATCTTCAACAGCAAGACGAGCTGGTTGGGTTGGATGTAATATCTTACTTGATACTATTCCAGAAAGTGGTAAAATATTTTATATAAAAGATGGTAAAGAAGAAAGTAAAAATAAAATATTAGACAATTGGAACAAAACAACTTTTTTAAAACAATCTAATACACTTAAATCAAAAGGATGGCTACTTGATATTATAAAATGTATAGATAAACTTAATAAAAATGATTTTAATCTAAATGATATTTATCAATTTGAGAATTATTTAAAATTAAAACATCCAGAAAACAATAATATACAAGCAAAAATAAGGCAACAACTTCAGGTTTTAAGGGATAAAGATTATCTAAAATTTAAAAGTCGTGGAAAATATAAATTAAAATAGGTAAGGAATATAATGCAAATAGATATAAAAGTTACAGAAGTTTTATCAAGAATTGTTACTGTTGATACTTTATCAGTAGAAGAGGCAGTAGATATGGTAGAAAATATGTATAAGAATGAGGATATAGTCTTAGATTATGATGATTTTGATGGTAATGTACATATTGAGCAAGAAGAAAATAATTCTAATAGTAAAAAAGATTTACTAATTAATACACTAATTAGATATTTAATAAAAGATGAAAAGAAACATTACGAGGAATTAGATAAGCCAGATGACCATATATACTTAACATTATTGGAATTAAAAAAATATATAGAATAAATAAGAATTAGTTGTTTAAAGTTATAAAAATGATTATAGTTTATTTAATCGCATTAGCACAAACAAAAGCACTAGCCCAAGCCCAGTGTAAATTGAAACCACCGCATTGACCGTCTATATCAACAACTTCACCTATAAAATATAAATCTTTTTGTAGGTTTGATTGCATTGTTTTTTTATCTATTTGAGATACATCAACACCACCGGCACTTACTTCTGCTGTATCAAAGCCTTTTGTATTGCTTATATCTATTTTTATATTTTTCATAAAATATACTAAAGTTATAATATCTTTTTTATTTAATTCATTTGCTTTTAGTTTTGTTTTTTTAATACCACAGTTATCAATAACATAAGGTATTAGTTTACTATGTAAAAAACCCTCTAACCAAAAGTATTTATCTTTATTATTGCTATTTTGTAGTCGTTTTAATAGTTGCGAGGTAAGATTGTCTTTGTTGATACTTGGAAAAATATCTATTTTAACTACTACACCACTTTGAATACTTAGATTGTATGATGCTTCACGACTTATATCTAAAATAGCATTACCAGATAATCCATAGTTTGTAAATAAGACATCTCCTGATGCTCTTGTGCAAAATTGTTTATCAACTTCTAAAGTCACTTCACAATCAACTTTAACACCGTTTAAATCATATATTTTCTTATCATCACTACATAGTTGTACTAAAGATGCAAAAGGTTCTATAATTGTATGTCCAAAATATGTAGCAAAATCAAATCCACTATCACAACTTCCAAGCTTTGGCATAGCTTTTGTTCCACTTGCAATGATTGTTTTATCAAAACTTCTTGTAGTGTTATTAAAGTTTATTTGGAACTTATCAGATGTATAACTTATATCTTCTACATTTGCATCTAATACAAACTCTACATTTAATCTTTTAGCTTCATAAACTAAAAGATTAACTACACTAGAAGCTTGTAGTGTACTTGGGTATGCTTTACCATCTTTATTTTCTATTATTTCTAAACCAAGTTCAAGAAATAGTTTTTTAAATTTTAAATAATCAAATTGATTTAATATATATTCTAAAAAGTCTTTGTTTGTTGTATAAAAGTTTTTAGATGATATGTTTGAGTTTGAGATATTACACTTGCCATTTCCAGTAGCTAAAATCTTTCTACCTAGTTTGTGATTTTTTTCAAATAAAGTGATTTTTTTGCCTGATCTAGCAAGTAGTATTGATGCTAACAATCCAGAGGCACCGCCTCCTATGATTGCTATTTGTTGATTATTCAAGGATAAATGTTGTTTTTAGTGTTGTATTTCCATCTATTACTTCAAATCCCCAAGTACCTAAAGCTCTACCTTCAATATATCTATAATCATATATTGAACCATGCCCAGCAGGAATAAGTAAATCTTTTTTTCTTGTGATATTTCCATTTGGTTCTAACCATACAAATGAAATCTTTTTATCATAATCAACTCTATCAAGAGTATATTTACAAATAATAGAATTTTCATCTGCTAAAATAAGACAATCAACTACTGGCTCTTTGGCAAATAAATTTATATTTGCAAAAAACAATATTAATAGTAAAATGATTTTATTCATAATTGACCTTTCGTTTATATATCTAATATACTTCTAAATCAAAACTTTCTATATCAACTTCAATAATACAATGTTTTGTATCTTCTTCAATCATTATATCAAATAATATTTTATAATATACTTCATCTGTTTTAATATTGATAAATTTATACTCAGTTTTAGCCATAAGATTGTCTAAAATTTTATCTCTGATTTTATTAGCACGAGCAAGAACTTCATCTGCTTCTTCCATATTCATACCCATCTCATCGTATGCAAAGTTGTTAAACTCTAAACAAAAGTCATAAAATCTTTTTACAAGTCTTGACTCTTCAATTAAAGAATCTTTTAGTGCTTCAAAAATCTCATCTTGTATCACATCTATAACTTCATCTTCTTCTATCTCATCAACTATATCAGTTTGTCTTGTCTCTTCTACTTTGCTGTCATTACTCATAATCTCTCCAAATTGTTTTTTCATCTAAAGTTGGTCTATTTACCAACACTTCAAAAGGTTTATAATCCTCTTTATACCCCATACTATAGTGGTCTTTTATCCAATATCCTAAATATAAATATGGTATTTTCATCTGTTTTGCTAAGCTTATTTGAGTTAAAATCGAAAACTTACCAAGTGATAATTCTTGATAATCATGATCATAATAACAATAAACAGAAGATATGCTATCTTCACAAACATCCAATAAAGCAACACCTACAAGCTTATCATCAATAAAATACAATAACTCTTTACCATAGTCATATGCACCTGATACATATGACTGATGATAACTATCAGGAGTAGTTGGCTCATAAGACCAACCTTTTTTCTCATGCATATATGAGTGGTATTTATCAAATAAATTTATATGGTCAAGACTAATTGAAGGTGATTGAATATAAGCTTTTATATTGGCATTTTTATTTAATACCCTTCTTTGGCTTTTTGAAAATTCAAACTTTTTTATATCAATTCTAATTGTTGTACAATCGTTACAAGTGCTACACTCTGGTATAAAAAACATATTACCAAATCTTCTCCAGCCTCTTTCACACATTTTAGAATATTCTTCAATAGAACATTTTTCTATATATTTATATCTAGTATCAGATTTTTTATTATCAAAATATGGACATTGCTTTTGTTCTTCAACAACTTCAATTGTATTATTGTCTTTTTTCATTTTGGATTGTAACACAAATTTATAAAAAATATAGTACAATAACAAGATTAAATTTTATTAAATAAAAAAAGGCAAAACAATGAGTATCTCAAACAAAACAATAGAAAAGATTAGAAATAGTAACTGTAACACTGATGAAACATTTTTCCAAGCTGTAGAAGAGGTATTGGATAGTTTAAAACCAATTTTAGAAAGCGAACCAAAGTATGCAAAGCATTCAATTATAGATAGATTAACTACTCCTGATAGAGAGTTTAAATTTAAAGTAGTTTGGATGGATGACAATCAAGTTATACAAGTAAATACTGGATATAGAGTACAATTCAATAACGCACTTGGACCATATAAAGGTGGATTAAGATTTCATCCAACAGTAAATACAGGTATTTTAAAGTTTTTAGGATTTGAACAAATCTTTAAAAATGCTCTTACAGGTTTACCTATTGGTGGTGGAAAAGGTGGAAGTGATTTTGATCCAAAAGGGAAGTCTGACTTTGAAATTATGAGATTTTGTAGTGCATTTATGACTGAACTTCATAAATACATAGGACCTCGTATTGATGTTCCTGCTGGAGATATTGGTGTTGGTGGAAGAGAGATTGGATATTTATTTGGTGAGTATAAAAAGATTACATCATCTTATGAGGGTATCTTAACAGGTAAGCCTTTTATGTTTGGTGGAAGTTTAATGAGACCAGAAGCTACTGGATATGGTTGTGTTTATTTTACGGATGAGATGCTTAAATATGCAGGTTTAGCTAATTTTAAAGATAGAGTTTGTACTGTAAGTGGAGCTGGAAATGTTGCTATTCATACTATAGAAAAACTTTACACAATGGGTGCAATACCTGTGTCTTGTTCAGATAGTAGTGGTACTATTTATGACCCAAGAGGTATAGATTTGGACCTTTTAAAAGATTTAAAGCTTAACAAAAGAGTTTCACTTAAAGAATATACTAAAAAACATGATACTGCTGTATATACAAAAGTAAAAGATTATCCAAAAAAAGGTCATGCTGTATGGAATATACCTTGTGATTGTGCATTTCCTAGTGCTACACAAAACGAACTTACTTCAGTAGATGCAAAAAACTTAATAAAAAATGGCTGTATCAGTGTAAGTGAAGGTGCAAATATGCCTTCTACACCAGAAGCAATAGAAATTATGCAAAAAAACAATATCTTATTTGCTCCTGCAAAAGCTGCAAATGCTGGTGGTGTTGCTGTAAGTGAGTTTGAGATGAGTCAAAATGCTTCAATGACAAAATGGACATATAAAAAAGTTGATAAACTACTTGAAGAGACTATGAGAGAAATATGTAAAACTGTACATAATACTGCTATTGAGTATGGTGTTGATGGAAATTATGTTCATGGGGCAAATATAGCTGGATTTAAAAGAGTTGCTGATGCGATGATTGCTGAAGGTATTTAATACTTGATGATATTGGAAGATTTGCAAGAACATATCAAAATTAAACCTGCTTGTTTAGTATATTTTAGTGGTGAAAATTGTGGAGTTTGTAAAGCTTTACAACCTAAGATAAAAGAGGCAGTAACTGTAAATTTTCCAAAGATAGAACAATATTATCTTGATGCGTCACAACATCAAGATATAGCTATTAAATTTAGTATATTTTCAGTACCTACAGTTTTAGTTTTTCTTGACGGTAAAGAAGTTATGAGAAAAGGTAGAAATATATCTATTTCACAATTTATACAAGAACTAAAGCGACCTTATTCTCTGTTCTTTGAGGATTAATATGAGTTTATTAAAGATATTCTTTTTACTATTTTTAGCATTTCAAATTATTCAAGTAGATAAAATAAATCCTAAATATGATAAAAAAGATGAAATAAAAGCTCCTAAAGAGGTTATGAATATATTTAAACGGTCTTGCTGGGATTGTCATTCAAATGATACTGTATGGCCTTGGTATGCATCTGTTGCACCATTTTCATGGACAATTGTTAAAAATGTAAGAAATGGTCGTGCATATGTTAACTTTTCTATTTGGGAAACATATACTAACAAACAAAAAGATAAAAAGCTTGAAGAGATATATAGAACTATGAATGGTGCTATGCCACCAGCTGGTTATATTCGTTTTCATAGTGATGCAAATATCACAAATGAGCAGAAAGATTTAATACAAACTTGGACTGGGAAAGCAATATTTTAGATGACATATACAGATAAACTAATTAGCAAACTTAATAAATCGCCTTTAAAAGTATCTACTTTTAGAGATATTTTAGGTAGTGCTAATAGGTTTTTTCAAGATATTGATTTGGAGATAGAACTTCTTCTTGCAAATGGTTTTCCATTAGAGTTTAAAGATGATAAAGTATATCTTAAAACAGCCCAGTGTTTAATACATAACCAAACATTTTGTATAGTAGATATAGAAACAACTTCAGGAAAAGCATCTACAGGTCAAATTATAGAGATAGGTGCAGTTAAATTCAAAGATGGAAAGATTATTGATAGATATGAAAGCTTAGTAAATGCCAATGCAAATACTATATCAAGACATATACAAGAATTAACTGGTATAAATCCTAGTATGTTGACAAATGCACCATCACTAAGAACTGTTATGGAAGAGTTTAAAATTTTCCTAGAAGATGATGTTTTTGTTGCACATGCTATTAGTTTTGACTATAAGTTTGTGAGTAATACAATGGAACAATTTGACTTAGGAAAACTATGTAATCAAAAGATATGTACAATTGATTTAGCAAAAAGAACAATAGCTACACAAAAGTATGGATTGCAGTTTCTAAAAGAGTTTTTAAAAATAGATATAAATAATCATCATAGAGCATATAGTGATGCATTAAGTACCTCTATGATTTTAGAAGAGTGTTTTGTAAATTTACCAAAAGAGGTAAAAACAACAAGAGATTTGATAAAATATAGTAAATCAGACAATTTAAAAGTGATACCAAAAGATAAACAGGAGATAAAATGAAAAGATGTGAACAAAGATTAGAAGAATTAATAAAAGAGGTAGTGATACCTGATATAGAAGACCATATAGATGATATATTTGAGATAATAACAAATGATAAAAATGCAAGTGATGAACATAAAGAAGAGTTAGCTCAAATGCATGAAATGAGAAAAGAGTTTGCATCAATTTTGGATGATATTGATAAAAGACAATTAGATAAAGAAGATTGTGCTGAACTTTATGAAGAGATTAAAGAGATGATTAGTGAAAATGAAGAAGACAATGAAGAAGATTAAATAAAATTTAGTTAAAATATAGTTGGATTTAATCCAAATGAGGCTTAATAATGACAAATTCTAAAAATTTGATTGATAAAAAGAAGATTTTTAGAACAAAATGTATTGATAAATTAAGGTTTTATAATAATATTTCAAAGATAAAAAAAGATAAAGATATATGTTCAAGAATTCTTGAACTCATTTTATTATATAAACCAAAAACAGTATTGGCATATATTCCACTTGATATAGAAGTAGATATATTGCCATTGATAAATAAATTAAAAAAAGATAAGATTTGTGAAGTTTATGTACCATTTATGGTAGATAAAACTTTTAAAGCAGTTAAGTATAGACTGCCATTAAAGAAGAAACAATTTGGAATAAAAGAACCAAATAATTCAACTTTAAAAGCTACAATAGACTTAGCTATAGTACCTATTGTAGGTACTGACAACACAAATCGCAGAGTAGGTTTTGGTCGGGGAATGTATGATAGATATTTTGAAAATCTAGCTATACAACCAACTAAAATATTTACTCAAAGAGTACTTTGTAAATCAAAAAATACTGTAACTTCATCACATGATATTAAAGCTGATTTTATAATAACAAAATAAATAAAGGCAATCAAATGGAACAACTAATAATACCTATTTTAGTAGCAGTAGTAAGTTCTTTTATCACTCTTATAATCGCAAAGAAAATTAATAATGCAAATTATGATATCTTTGTAGAACAAGCAAAAGCAAAAGCAAAAGTGATAGAACACGAAGCTAATACATTACTAAAAGATAATACTAAAAGAGCACAAAGAGATTATGATAGAGAATTTAACAAAGTAAAACAAAAGTTTGAAAATGATAAAAATAAATTAGATATAGATAAAAGCACTATTGAAAATCTAAAAAACGAGGCACAAAGCCTAAGAGATGGATTAGAAAACCAAAACAATAACTACAAAGATAAAACAACTCAAGCTATTAAAATACTTGAAAATGCAAGTGGTTTAACTAAAACAGAGGCAACAGAACTTATGCTTGAGAAAGTTCAAGAAGATTCAAGAGCAAAAGTTGCTTCAATATTTAGAAAAGAGTATAAACAAGCTCAAAAAGATTCTAAGTTAGAGATAAACAATATCTTATCGCACGCAGTAACTAGATTTGCAGGGGAATTTGCAGCAGAAAGACTTACAAATAATATTACTTTAAAAGATGAAGAAACAAAAGGTAAGATTATTGGTAAAGAGGGTCGAAATATCAAGACATTGGAGATGACTACTGGTGTTGATATTATTATTGGAGATATTCCAAATACTGTTGTAATAAGTAGTTTCAATCTTTATAGAAGAGCAATAGCTACTAAAACTATAGAAGAATTAATCGCAGATGGTAGAATACAACCAGCAAGAATTGAAGAAGTTTATAATAGTGTTAAAAAAGAATTTGATGATAATATTTATAAAGAGGGTGAAGATACTATTTTAGCTCTTGGTATAAAAAAGATGCATCCAGAACTTATTAAATTAGTTGGTCGTTTAAGATATAGAGCAAGTTATGGACAAAATGCCTTAGCTCATACTTTAGAAGTTGCAAACTTAGCTGGACTTATCGCTTCTCAATTAGGTGGAGATACAGTACTAGCTAGAAGAGCAGGGCTTATGCATGATATTGGAAAAGCTTTAACACATGATGTAAAAGGTAGTCATGTTGATATTGGTGCTGAAATGTGTAAAAAGTTTAATGAACCAGAAGTTGTATTAAATGCAATTTATGCACATCACGGACATGCTGAAGCTACAAGTATAGAATCAGCTGCTGTTTGTGCTGCTGATGCTCTTAGTGCTGCTAGACCAGGGGCAAGAAGAGAAGTATTACAAAGTTTTCTTAAAAGAGTTGAAGAGGTTGAGGCAATATCTATTAGTAAACCTGGTGTTATTAAAGCATTTGCTATTAATGCAGGTCGTGAGATAAGAGTAATTGTAAATGCTACTTTAGTAAATGATGATGAGTCAATACTTTTAGCAACAGAAATAGCACAAGAGATAGAAGATAAAGTTCAATATCCTGGTGAAATTAAAGTAAATGTTATTAGAGAATTAAGATCAATAGGTTATGCTAGATAGAATTTATATTAAGTCTATTTTGGATAAAATCTAATTTATAAATTATACAAGGAAAAGAAAATGAAAATTAATAAAACAATCATATTTGCAATGTTAGCAATAAGTTTATTTGCAGGTTGTGGTGATAAAGATAAAATATCAGATAAATCTATTTCAATGGAACAAAATAATGTACAAGAAACAGAATCTCAAGAGGTAAATGAGACAGAATTTAATCTAGTAACAAATACAGGTAAAAAAATAGTAGTTGTAGCTAATAACAAAACAGGTTGGAGATTTGAAGGACTAGAAGGAAAAGCTATATTATTAGACTTTTTTGGAACTTGGTGTCCACCTTGTAAAGCAGAAATTCCTCACTTAAATAATATTAGAAATAAGATTAGTGATAAGTTTGAGATTATTGGAATTGATTTAGGTTCTAGAAGTGGTCAACCTACAAATCCAGATGACTTAAAAGCATTTATAGAAAAGTTTGAAATAAAATACCCAGTAACAACTGCTGGTGATAATAATAGCTTATTTCAAGGTGTATTAGAATTAAATAAAGCTGGTTCAATCCCTTTTATGCTTTTATTTAATGCAAAAGGTGAATTTGTAACTCACTACATTGGTATGGTACCAGAAGAGATGATACAAGGTGATATAGATAGAATTTTAGGAAAATAATTTAGTGTTTGATATTTTTAAGAAAAAAGCACCAGAGGAAAAACTAGATATTCAAGAGGAAACTAGTAAAAGTTTTTTTTCTAGAGCAGTGGAAAAAACTGTTGATAACTTTAAATCAATAGTTCCTCAAAGAAAAGAAAAGATTTCATTTGATACCATAGAAGAGCTACTTATTGAAGCTGATATGGAATATGAAATAATAGAAAAAGCAATGGACGGACTTACTGATTCTATTACTAGAAGTCAATTAAGACATAGATTAGTGATGCTTTTTGAACATGCTCCAGATATTGATAGCCAAAACCTCCCTAAACCTTTTGTAGAATTAATAATAGGTGTAAATGGTGCAGGAAAAACAACAACAATCGCAAAACTTGCAAATAGATATAAACAAAATAACAATACAGTTATTTTAGGTGCTGGTGATACTTTTAGAGCTGCTGCAATAGAACAGCTTACTAAATGGAGTGAGAAACTAGATGTACCAATAATTAAAACAAAGCAAGGGCATGACCCAAGTGCTGTTGCTTATGATACTATATCTTCTGCCATTGCTAAAGATATTGACCATGCAATAATTGATACAGCAGGGAGATTGCAAACTCAAGTGGGACTTGCAAATGAACTAAAAAAAATAGTAAAAGTATGTGGAAAAGCTATGGAAAATTCACCACATAGAAAACTAATGATTTTAGATGGTACTCAAGGGAATACAGCTATTGCACAAGCAAAAGCTTTTAATGAGATGGTTGGTATCAATGGTATCATTGTAACAAAGCTTGATGGAACTGCAAAAGGTGGGGCACTGTTTTCTATATCTAATCAGCTTGAACTTCCAATTTTATATATTGGTGTTGGAGAGA
>CAYUNC010000005.1:0-39648 GCA_964445915.1 uncultured Arcobacter sp. | reverse complement strand
AGGATTAATTCCACCTGCAACTCCACTAAAAAGTAAAGTATCACAACCAAATTTCTCTATCATAGTTGTAGCTGTTAAAGTAGAAAAAACTTTTCCAATTTTACTATATGCAATAACAACATCAAGATTATTTAATTTTGCTTCATAGTATTTATTGTTAGCAAATTCTACAATATTAATATCAGTAAAGTTTTCTAGAAGTGGAGCAATTTCCTCTTCCATAGCACCCATAATAGCTAATTTAGTCATTTAATGCCTCCATTGTTGCATCTAAAGATTTCATATCTGAAACATTCAATGTTGGTATCTCTTTTACTATCTTTCTGTTAATACCTTTTAATACTGCACCATTACCAAACTCTATAAAACAATCTATACTTGAAGAAAACTCTTTAATAGAATGTTTATATTTTACAGGTGAAATAAGCTGTTGTCCTAAAAGTTCAATTGCTTGTGATTTTGTATTATATTCATTTGCTGTTACATTAGATATAATTTGAACATTAAAATCATCAGTAATAAAATCATCCAAATAAGGATTTAATTTAGTTACAGCACTTTGTAATAGTTCACAATGACTAGCAACACTCATATCAAGAACTATAGCTCTTTTAGCACCTGCTTCTTTATAGTCATTAGCAACTGCTTCTAAATCAGCTTTAATACCAGCAACTACAATTTGACCATCCATATTATAGTTTGCAGCCCATATCTTTTTACCTGATTGTCGTTGCTCTTCGCACATCTTTTCAACAGTTTCATCATCTAAACCAACAAGAGCCATCATACCAGCCCCTGCTCCTTCGCACGCTTCATTCATAAACAAACCTCTTTTATGAACTAACTCTACAGCATCTAAATAATTAATAGCACCAGAAGCTACTAATGCAGAAAATTCACCTAAAGAGTGTCCTAAAACAAATTCAGGCTTTATATCACATTTAGTTTTAAATATCTCAAGTGCGATACAACTTACTAATAAAATTGCAGGTTGTGTAAATTCTGTTTTTCCTAAATTATCATTTTCATTAAATAATAATTCTTCAAAACTAAATCCTAATCTTTGGCTAGCTTTGGCAATCATATCTTTAGCTATATCACTATTTTCAAAGAAATCTTTACCCATTCCTAATGATTGACTTCCTTGACCAGGAAATATTAAAGCTATTTTTTTCACTAACTACAACTTCCTGACCCACAATCACTTTTTGGTGCAGGTTCTTCACAATCACCATCACCACAACCACAATCACCCATACCACCTACAGTACCAGTTTGAATCTCTTCTTCAGTAGCTTCTCTTATAGATAAAATTGCAACTGTAAATAATAAATCTTTACCAGCCATTGGATGATTATAATCAACCTCTACTTCTTCATCATTAAATGATTTTACAACAACTTGTGTAGTTTGACCATCTTCACTTGTACCATACAATGACATACCAGCTTCAAGTTCAACACCAGCAAATTGCTCTTTTGGTAACTTTTGAATAGCTTCTAAATTTACATCTCCATAAGCATCTTTTGCATCTACAGCGATATCATTTTTGTCTCCAACTGCCATAGTCTTTATTTTTTCTTCAAGACCTGGAATAATTTGACCAATTCCATAAATAAACTCTAGTGGTTGTCCACCTACATTTGAATCTAAATCCTCTTTTGTGTTCGCATCTATTAAACTATATTCAATAGCTATAACTTTATTTTTCATTTTATTTCCTTTTTATTGTGTATTTGATAATTTTTCTTGAGCCAATTTGGCTTCTTCTGATTGAGGATAAGCATCTATTAATGTTCCATAAAAATTTGCTGCATTTTCTATATCATCTAATTCTTCAAATGATATAGCACTATGCAGTAAAAGTTTTGGTATATATGTAGCTTTATCATAAAGCATCATACTTGTTTTAAAATAATGTATCGCATCTTTGTACTTTTTACGATAAAACCATATCTCACCTAAATAATAATTTGATTCTGCTGGCTTATACTTTTTATTAACTAAATGTTTAAATATTGGTATAGCTTTTGTAAAATAGTCTTTTTTATATAAAGCTTTTGCTTCAGATAATAAAACTCTAGAAGGTTTATTATAGCTAGCTTTTGCTTTTGCTTTTTTTGTAGATTTAACTTTTGCTTTAGTCTTTTTAGAACTTTTATTTATAAATGTAACTAACTCATCAAATTGTTTTTTTGATACATAGTTTGTATTAATTTTATTTGTTACAGTAGTTAATTCTTTAATTGTTTTTTGTAGTGCTTTTATATTCTTATTTTGTGCTTTAGAATACTGTGAAAATTCAAGATATAACTTTTCTATACTTGCTGAATTATCAGTAAGTTGTTGTTTTAATTCTTGAATTGCTAAGCTGTGTAGTTTTATATTTTGAGTATTTTGAGTTACATTTATAACATTAGTATTTAATTTTCGAGTATCCCCATCAATTATAGTCTCTAAACCTTCAATTCTTTGGCTTAATGTATCTATATTTGAGCGAGTTGCATCGATTTTTCTATCAAATTTATTTATTTTCTTTTTATTTTTTAATAGAACTTTCTCTGCTGAAGTTAATCCATAAGGTGTTGAAGATTCTAAATCTCCAGCACCAAATACAGATACTTCATTAGACAAAAGTGAAGTAGTTAAAAGAACTACTATTAAAGAGTATAATTTCATATATTAATTATATTTTTACTATGGTAAAAGTTTATGGTCAACTCTTCTATTTTTCTTCCAACATAATTCTGTTTTATCAGCACATACTGGATTACTTTCTCCTAAACTAACTAAAACAATTTTATCTGCAGAAATACCATCATTTACTAAAGTATCTTTAATTGCTTTTGCTCTTTTTAAACCTAAAGCATAATTATACTCATCAGTTCCCCACTCATCACAGTTACCTTCAAGCTTAATTTTTAAGTTTGTATTAGCATCAGCTATTGGACTAATAACTTGATAGTTTTCTTTTTCAATTGTTCTCATTGTATCTGAAAGTGTATATTTATCAAAAGAGAAATGCACTGACTTTAAAGCAATATCTTTACCATTTACTGTACTTGTAACAACATTGATATATGCTAGTTTATCAGCAGCTGATGAAGATGAAGACGAAGATGAATTTGAACTATCATCATACCCTACATTGCTTTTATCAGCACAACCACCTACAAATAATGTTGCAGCAGCTAAAACTGCCATTAAATTAATTTTTTTCATGTTTAATCCTTAAGTTTTTTTTAAATTATGACATTATATAGTAAATATACTTAAATTACAATTACCAATCTATAGATTGTAGTTTTCCATCCTCTAATGGGAATAGAAAACTTTTATTGTAATTTACTCTAATGATTCCTAAATAACTCTTATTATTGTAATTTTTTATAAATAATATTGAATCACCATCTTTAGAAAATTTAGGAAATTGATTTCTTCCTGTAGTTGTCAATCTTCTTATAAAATCACTTCTTGTTGAGATAAGATACAGATTAAACGAATTTCTACCAAATTCATTATCTGTTTCTCTACTTGCATATACAATATAATCACTAAAAGTAGTACATTGTGAATTATTTTTACCATGATATACAAGTCTTTCTACACCTTTATGTCCAATAGTTTTTGCAAAAATATTTGGGTATTTTAATCTATCAGATACAAATACAACCTTAGTGTCATTCTCAACAAAACTTCCACCGACATCTATTCCTTTATAATTTGTTAATCTTGTATTTATCTTCTTTTCGTGGTTATATATATAAATATCAGGTTGTCCATTTGGTGCTTTTGTTAGTATCATAGTTGGATTTATTTTACTTACATCAGAACAGACAAGCATACCATCACTTTCTTGGATATTATTAACTACTTGAGTATATAAATTTTGTTTTTTTAATTGTGGCATTATTCCATTTAATGAGGTATAGTAAAAAGACTCTTGCGTATTATCTGTCCATTTTGGAAAAATATTTAGTCCACCTTTTACGACAACATGCTGATAAGTTAGCGTATAATCAGAGATAACTATTTCACTCTCTTTTGAGTTTTTATATCTTGAAAATACAATTAATTTATCCATCCATTTAATTGTTGGTGCATTTAAATATTCATTAATCTCTATAGAAACTTTATGTGATAAAAAAGGATAACGCTTTTTTGATGATGTTGTGTATACTTTATTTAATACAATTTTATTTTGATTTACATCATATAACTTTATATGTATAGTCATATTACCATTTGATGTTACATCAGAACTTAAATTCAAAAATAGATCAATATTTTCTTTCTTTAAAGTAACAAAGTTTGGCATTTCATCAAGTAAACCCGAAAATTTTAAATCAGAAGTTCGAAAATGTCCACTAACTAATAAATCTTTATCAATTAATTTTTTTACTTTACTTAGTAGTTCATTATTAGTTGCATCTGACGCTAGAGATATAAGTATTTTTGGGATTGTTTTCCCTTTATTTACTATTTCCATCTTTGCATCAAGAGCAAATAAATAATTAAACATCATCATAAATAACAAAGTAACTTTTATTAAATTCATTTTTCTATCCTTATGTTTGTTATTGTATCATAATCTTTTTAATTTTCTTTTTTAGTACTAAATTCTATTTCAATATTAACATAGGCCTTATCAGGTGGTGGAAATTTTAAACCTTTTTGTTTCTCTAAAAACATTTCTAATTGACTATTAAAAGATGAGTCGCTTGAATTTTGAATAAATCTATAAGAAAATTCACCAAGTGAGCTAATCCGTATATTTACAATTGCTCTTAAATCTTCAATTCGTAATAGTTCGTTATATCTATCATATAATATTAAATGTATTTTAGAGAAATATTCATCATTATCATATTTAGTTTCACTAGTTTTCTTTTTCTTGGTTTTTATTGTTTTTGCATCTGTAATTTTTGAAACTTTAACATTTTCTCTTTTTGTTTGTTTCTCAAATTTTGATTTAAATCTACTTGTCATAGAACTTTGCTTTACATTAGCTACATCTTTCTTTGTTACTTTTGGTGCTTTGGTACTTACCTTACCAAATAGTGATTTTAAATTTGTTCGTTGTTTTGCACTAACTGATGCAGATTTTTTAACAACTTTTTTAGCAATCTTTTCTTTTTGTACTTGTTTTTGCTTAACAACACTTGGTTTAATAGGATCTTTTTGTTCTGTAATAACTAAGTCAAGTTCTATTATTGTATTTTTAGAGATTGCATCTATTTTCCTTACATCATCTGCATCAAGATAAAATACAACTATAGCTATCAATAAAAAATATGAGCCTAACGCATAAAAGGCAGATATTAATAGTTTATTATTACCCATCCGTAATCAGCGAAACCTTATAAAATCCTGCTTCTTTTACTGTTTTTAAAATAAACATTATATCTTTATATGCAAGCGTTTCATCTGCTCTTATATGAACTGGAATATCACGATTTTTATCTTTTGAAAACAATACAAAGCTATCAGGGAAATTTAGAATTTTATATTTAGTTTTATTAATTCTTATTACTCTATCATTTGTAATTATAATATTGATTTTTTTTATTTGTTGAACATTTTTACTTTTACTTCCATTTGGTAGATTTATAGCTTCTTCATATTCCATTACAGGTGCTGTAACCATTAAAATAGCTAATAAAACTAGCATAACATCTACAAGAGGAGTAATATTTAAATCAGGTTTTTGATTATAATCAAACAATTTTATTGCCTAGATAGTAAGATTTGTGATTGTGACTTTATATATGTATTAAATTCATAAACTTTTCTTGTAATAATTTGATGAAAAGTATAAGCAAATATAGCTACTAAAATACCAGCAGCTGTTGCAACTAAAGCTTCACTAATAGCAGGTGCTATTATACTAAAACTGACTTTAGTCTGGGTAGAAAACATTGCAAATGATTCAAGAATACCTATTACAGTACCAAATAATCCAATAAACGGTGATGTTGAAGAAACTATAGATAGCCAAGACAATCCAACACTTTCATCTCTTACTAAAGAAATTTCACATACGTCAAATATCTCTTTAGAAAAAGTTGTATTCCCTACACAATTAACAAGTTTTGATAAAGGGTTTATACTAGATTCATTTATTAGGTTATCTAAAGATGACTTTTCAATTTCAATAATATTTGATAATTCACTATATCTATATGCAAAAATCCATACTATTAGTATAAAATAAACCGATAGCAAAGCTAAAACAATAATTGTTATAGCGCTGCTATTTAGTATATAGTTTAAAAATATATCTATCATTTATCTTGCAAATGAATTAATTTTAGCATTAACTGCTGCCATTGATACATTTGCACCTTTAACAGAGTTTACTAATTCTTTAGCTTCTTCTAGTTTTTTAGCCATTGCAGAATCATCATCTGCATTTAAAGCAACTGCTCCATCAACTAAAACATCAACTGAATTTTCAGAAACTTTTACATGTCCCCAATTTATAGCGATAGCTTCTGTTGAAGATGCTGTTTCAACTTCTATAACACCAACAGTTAATGCTGATACTAAAGATGAATGTCCTGGTAATACTCCAAATTCTCCCTCTTTTCCAGGAAGAGAAACTGATTTAATATCACTATTAAATATTTCACCATTTGGAGTAACTATTGATAAATTCATTGTTTCCATAGTTTACCTTTTATGATTTCATACTTTCAGCTTTTTCAATTGCTTCATTAATTCCACCTACCATGTAAAATGCATTCTCAGGTAAATGATCATATTTACCTTCAAGAATCCCTTGAAATCCAGAGATTGTATCAGCAAGTTCAACATATTTTCCAGGACTTCCTGTAAATACTTCAGCAACAAAGAAAGGTTGAGATAAAAATCTTTCGATTTTTCTAGCTCTATCAACAATCATTTTATCTGCTTCACTTAATTCATCCATACCAAGAATTGCAATAATATCTTGTAAATCTTTATATTTCTGTAAAGTAGACTGAACACCTCTAGCTGTATCATAGTGATCAACACCAAGGATATCAGCACTTAAAATTCTTGATGTTGAATCTAGTGGATCAACAGCAGGATAAATACCTTTTTCTGCAATTTTTCTGTTAAGAACAGTAGTTGCATCAAGGTGAGCAAAAACTGAAGCAGGAGCTGGATCAGTTAAATCATCTGCAGGTACATAAACTGCTTGAACAGAAGTAATTGAACCACTTTTAGTAGTAGTAATTCTTTCTTGTAAAGCACCCATTTCTCTTGCAAGTGTTGGTTGATAACCAACTGCTGATGGAATTCTTCCTAATAAAGCTGACATCTCAGAACCTGATTGTGCAAATCTAAAGATATTATCAATAAACATAAGTACATCAAGACCTTTTTCATCTCTAAAGTACTCAGCCATTGTAAGACCAGTAAGTGCAATTCTGTTTCTTGCTCCTGGAGGCTCACTCATTTGACCATAACATAATGCAACTTTATCAAGTACATTTGAATCTTTCATTTCGTAGTAAAGGTCATTTCCTTCTCTTGTTCTTTCACCAACACCAGCAAATACAGAATAACCATCATGTTTAAATGCAACATTGTGAATTAATTCCATAATAATAACTGTTTTACCAACACCAGCACCACCAAATAGTCCTACTTTTCCACCTTTTGAATAAGGAGCAAGTAAATCAATTACTTTAATACCTGTTTCAAACATATCTGTTGAAGTCAATTGCTCTTCAAATGCAGGAGCATCTCTATGTATAGACCATCTTGGACAATCTTTACTTACATCACTACCTTCATCAACTGGCTCACCAATTACATTGAAAATTCTACCTAGAACTTCTTCACCAACTGGAACCATAATAGGAGAACCTGTTGAAATAACTTTTCTACCTCTTTCAAGTCCCTCTGTCATATCCATAGCAATCGTTCTAACTCTACCGTCTCCAATATGAGCTGCTACTTCTAAAACCAATCTTTCTGCTGTACCTGGTACATCTATTGCTTCGTTAATTGCAGGTAAGTAGCCGTCGAATTCAACATCAACTACTGGACCCATAATTTGAATAATTTTACCTTCCATTTATACTCTTCCTTTACTGTTATTTAAGCGCTTCAACACCAGAAATAATCTCAATTAATTCTGTTGTAATCGCTGCTTGTCTTGCTTTATTAAATTCTACTGTTAGTGAATCAACTTTTTCTTTTGCGTTTGTTGTCGCACTGTCCATAGCTTGCATTCTTGCACTATGTTCTGCTGACAATGAATTAACTAAAGCATAATACATATTGAAATCTATATACTTTAATGTCAATTCTTCAAGAACAACATTATCATCATCAGGTTCAATATCTAACATTGAACTTATTTCTGTTACACTTAAAGAGTCCATACTAATTGGTAATAAATCTTTAACTTTTAACTCTTGAGCTAACATATTTAAAAATCCATTATATATTAATATAACTTTATCTGTTTTGCCTTCATTAAAATCATTTGTTACCTCTTGAATAAAATCTGCTGCTTTTTCATAAGTAGGTGCAGCACTAATTCCAACCTCTGATTGATGTATCTCAATTTCATTGAATGAAAAGAATTCTAATCCTTTTCTTCCAGTTACTCTTAATCTAACTTCAATACCCTTAGCAATATAATCTTCTCGTAATTTACGAACAGTTTTAATAGTAGCCATATTAAAACCACCACATAAACCTTTATCCGCTGTTACAAAAACAATATCTACTACTTTTGGTTGGTCATTTGCTACAAATGCTCTACTTAAATTTTCATTATCTTGTACTTTACTTATTCTAAGTGCAATTTCTGATAAAACATCACTGATTTTAACTGCATAACTTTTGGCTTGATCTGCTAATTCTCTAGTTTTTCTTAATTTGGCAGAAGAAACTAGCTTCATAGCATTAGTTGTCTTCTGAGTGTTTTTAACACTTTTAATTTGTCTTGATATATCTTTTAAGTTAGCCATTACAAATTTCCCTTATTCAGCACTAAAAATAGTTTTGAACTCATTAATTGCTGTTTCTAAATTAGCTTTGATATCATCATTGATTTTTTGCTGTGCAGATAAATCTTCTAAAATATTAGAATATTTTTGCTCAATAAAATCATGAAATTCTTTCTCAAATCTAACTACATCTGAAGTTTCAACATCATCTAAAAATCCATTTACACCAGCATATAAAACAGTAACTTGTTTTTCAATACTTAGTGGTTGATTAACACCTTGCTTAAGAAGTTCAACCATAGTTTGACCTCTCTCTAGCTGTGCTCTTGTATTTGCATCTAAATCAGAAGCAAATTGTGCAAAAGCTTCAAGCTCTCTAAACTGTGCAAGATCAAGTTTTAATGTTCCTGCAACTTGTTTTGTAGCTTTAATTTGTGCAGCTCCACCAACTCTAGATACTGATAAACCAACATTAATAGCAGGTCTAATTCCCGAGTTAAACAAGTCAGTTTCTAAGAAAATTTGTCCATCTGTAATAGAAATTACATTTGTAGGAATATATGCAGCAACATCACCAGCTTGAGTTTCAATAATAGGTAAAGCAGTTAAACTTCCTCCACCTAATTCATCATTAACTTTTGCAGCTCTTTCAAGTAATCTTGAGTGAAGATAAAATACATCACCTGGATATGCTTCTCGACCTGGAGGTCTTCGTAATAATAATGACATCTCTCTATATGCAACAGCATGTTTAGATAAATCATCATATACTATTAGACAATGTTGACCATTATCTCTATAAAACTCACCAAGTGTTACACCTGTATAAGGAGCAAGAAATTGTAAAGCTGAAGAATCAGCAGCACTTGCACTTACTATAGTAGTATATTCCATTGCACCAGCTGCTTCTAAAGCACCAACAATATTTGCTACACTTGAAGCTTTTTGACCAATAGCAACATAGATACATTTAACATCTTGTCCCTTTTGATTAATAATAGCATCAATTGCAACTGTAGTTTTACCAGTTTGTCTATCACCAATAATAAGCTCTCTTTGACCTCTTCCAATAGGAACAAGTGCATCAATAGCTTTAATACCAGTTTGAAGTGGCTCATGAACCGACTTTCTAGCCATAATTCCAGGTGCTTTTTCTTCAATTAATCTTTTTTCAGAAGATTCAATGATACCTTTACCATCAATTGGTTCACCTAAAGTATTAACAACTCTACCTAATGTATTAGCTCCAACAGGAACTTGAAGAAGTTCACCAAGTCTTTTACAAGATGCACCCTCTTTTAAACCTTCACTTGAACCTAAAACAACAATACCAACAGCTGATTCTTCTAAATTTGAAGCAAGACCTTTTGCTCCATTTTCAAATTCTACAAGCTCACCAGCCATAACATTCTTCAGTCCATAAACCTGTGCGATACCATCTGCAAAAGATATTATCTTACCAGTTTCATTAACATCTACATTTAATTCAAAATTATCAATTCTCTCTTTTATAATCGAACTGATTTCATCTGCTTGAATCTTTGTACTCATTCATTTTCTCCTTTGTATTTTTAACTTTAATTCGTGTCTAAACTGCTTTTAATATATGTTCAATCATTTGTGTTTTTAGTCTATCTTTAGAAAAACCAATCTCTACACCTAATCCATCAATATCAACTTTAATACCATCATAATCACAAATATTTTGTGTTAAGGCTAAAGTAATATTAAATTTAGTAGAAAATTTCTCTTGAATAGATTGTAAATCACTATCATTTAATTGAACATTTGTATAAACTACACCATGATAACTATTGTCAAGCTCAGCCATCTCTTTTCTTAATTCATCAGCAATATCTGGAATAATATTAAGTCTCTTTTTTGCTGCTAACAGTTTTAAAAAGTTAGTTAACTCATCACTACAAGTATCTATAAATGATGATATTAAATCAACTTTTTTAGCAGAAGTAACTTCGCTTGAAGTGATAATAGATATAAACTTCTCATCAGCATATGCTGTTGAGATTGTACTTATATCTTCAGAAATCTTTGAAATATTATCGTTAGATAATAATGCTTTTACATATCTTTTGGCTACTAAATTACTCATATTATGCAACCTTTTTTAAGACAATATTTGCTAATTCATTTTGTGAAAGAGCAATATTTTTTGTATCTAGCAATTCATCAAGAATCTCTTCAACAACTTCTTTTTTTAACTTTCTTGTTTCAACTTCAATTTTATCATCAAAGTTTTTAGAAAGCTGTTTGATCTCTTGATCTACAGATTCTTCAACTTTAACTTTGATTGAATTAATATCCACATTTGCACCGTCAACAATTTCAGAAGCTAATTTCTTAGCATCTTCTAATTCAACTTTTGCATTTTCAACTTTTGCTGCTGATTCTTTTAATATCTGTTGTACTTTATCTAATTCACCTTGAATAGATTCAGTTCTTCCAGTAAAAAAAGCTCTTGCTTTATCTGCTAACAGATAATACAATATAGCAATAAAAATTAAAAAATTCACAGTTCTTTGAAGAATATCTGTTTCTACATTAGCATCGCTTGCAAACAATGCTAATGGAGTTACACAAGATAAACATATAAATAATAATTTTTTCATCTTTTCATTCTCCCTTATATTGAACTAATTTTGGCTTTTAGGCTATCTTTAAATAAAGGCATAGCTGACTCTAAAGAAGCTTTAAGTGATTGTCTATCAACATCTAATGATTTAACAAAATCATCATATTTTGAACCTAAATCTGTTTTAGCAGATTTTAGTTTTGTATCAGCAATTTCTTGTGCTTCTTTTGTAGCTTTTTCTCTTATTAAAGATGCTTCACTTTTAGCTTTAGCAATAATTTCTTTTGCCTCAACCAACATACCTTCTATATTCGCACCATTACTTTTAGCATTCTCTAAATCTTTTGCAATAGATTCAGTTCTTTCGTCCATGTGCTTAAATAGTGGTTTGTAAAGACAACTATTTAATCTCGCAAGTACAAGCAAAAAGACGATACCTGAGCTAAGTAGCAATATTGGACTTATGTCTAACATTAATCTCTCCATACATTTTTTACAGTTTAGTTGTACGTAAACTTGTGATAAGTATATCTAAAAAAAGATTTATTTTTAATTAAGGATTGTAATTATTTTGTAAGAAATGATAAAAACTTTTCAACATCTTCATCATTGTTAAGTTCTATTTTTATATAATTTTTTCCAGTTTTAACTTTTAAATTATCATCATCTAGTGATTTAATAATAGTTTCTAAAGGTTTTAGATTTGTTTTAGTATTGTTTTTTTTAATACTTGTTTCTTCTATTGAGATCTCTTTTGATTTTAAATCTCGCACTAATTGTTCTGTTTCTCGAACACTTAATTGTTGTCCAACTATAGAATTTACAATTAATTCTTGTTGCACATCAGATAATCCTATTAAAACTTTTGCATGTCCTGGAGTAACTTTATTTGCACTTAACATTTGTTGTGTAAATACACTTAAAGTTAATATCCTTAAAGTATTTGTAATAGAACTTCTACTTTTTGATACAACTTCAGATAACTCTTCGTGTGTCATATTATGTTCTTTAATTAGTCCAGCATAAGAGTATGCTAATTCTATGATATTTAAATCATCTCGTTGAATATTTTCAATTAAAGCTAACTCTCTTAGTTTAGATTCTTCTACATTTAATATTGTTGCTTTTATGGTGTCTATATTTGCAAGTTTAGTTGCTTTTAATCTTCTCTCACCAGCAATCAGTACATATTCATCACCATTTCTTGTTACAACAATAGGTTGTAATAGTCCATGAGCACTAATAGAATCACTTAACTCTTGTAATTTTTCTTCATTAAAAACTTTTCTTGGCTGACATGGATTTGGCTGAATTAATTTAACATCAATATCATTAACATTGTGTTCTACTTTCGTTGTATTATTGTCATAAGCAGTTTCTACTTCGCCTAAAAGTTCACTTAATCCTCTACCTAATGCCATACTATTACCTTATCTTAAAATTGATTTTGCTAAATTTGTGTAAGCTTTTGTACCAATAGCTGTTGCATCATATAGCATAATTGGTTTTCCAAAACTTGGACTTTCTGCAAGTTTAATATTTCTAGGAATTACAACATAATTACCATCATTTAGTTTAAATAATTTATTTTCAAAATGTTGTGCTAAGTCAGCAAATACTTGTTTTGAAAGATTGTTATTATTACTATACATAGTTGGTAAAAAACCTTTTATTTCTAGTTGTCTATTTATAGTTTGTCTTACTAATTTAATAGTATTTAAAAGTTGAGCCAATCCCTCAAGTGCAAAAAACTCACATTGAATTGGTATAAGTACTGATGTTGCTGCACTTAAAGTATTTATTGTTATTGGTCCAAGTGCTGGTGGAGAATCTATTATGATATATTCATAATCATCTTTTACTGTATCTATAGTTCTTTTTAAAACTAGCTCTCTATCTTTATTGTTATTATAAAATTCTTTCTCAATCCCAACTAGTCCTATATTTGATGGTGCAACTTTTAGATTATCTATTTCACTATCAAGAATAATTTCGCTTAATTCTTTAGTACCAAGCATAACATGATAAATATTATACTCATAAGTATCTCTGTGAAAACCTAAGCTTGTAGTGGCATTTGCTTGAGGATCAGCATCAATAAGCAATACTTTTTTACCCTCAAGGGCTAAAGCTGCACTTAAATTAACGGCAGTTGTAGTTTTCCCTACTCCACCTTTTTGATTTGCTATTGCTATTATCTCTGTCATCTTAAACTAAATACCTTTTTGCCTTCTACTAACAATGAACCATCGTCTTGTAGAGTAGTTTCTTTTAATAAAATATTATCACTTGTTTTAAATTTGTTATTCTTATAAAATTCTATCTCAAATTTGCTAAATATTTGCTTCCATAAAGGATAACTTTCTATAATCTTAAAATATTCAGTTAATAATTTATTAATATTTATATCTATATCAAGATAACCAAATGAATTATTTACTTTTTGCAAATTTATTCCAATTCCACAATATAGCAAATCTTTTGTCATAGATGTTATTGTGCCACCTATTTTCTTATTATCAATATAAAAATCATTTGGCCATTTCAAAAAAACTTTAGAATTATTTTGCATTAAAATATCTTTTAATATATAACTAAAATATATTGAAGCAGATTGTAGTGGTAAATCTTTTGGTAATTGTTTTTTATCTAAAACAAATGAGAAAAAAAGATTTCCAACTTTTGTTTCCCAACTATTATCTCGGCTACCTATTCCATTTGTTTGATTTTGTGTTACAAAAGCTATAGGATTTTTATAACCATTTGTTTTAATATATTGTTTAATATAAGTTTGCGTAGAATCAATCTCTTTTAAATAAACTATATTCAAACTTTTATCCTATCTACTTGAGTTTCTACCTCTTGAACTATTAGAGCTAGGTCGTGAACTATTTCCACCTCGTGAATCTCCACCTCTTCCTCTTGATTCACCACCTCTTCCTCGTGAACCATTTGAGTTTCTACTATTTTGTCCACCACGGTTATTGCCACCTTGACCACCACGACTATTACCACCTCGTTTACCACCGCCACCTCGACCAGTTTGAATAGGCTCAGCTTTTATAGAAGGATCAACATCAAAACCATCTTCATAAACTTTTTTAATCTCTTTTTTAATTAACTTTTCAATACCTTTTAAATAATCAAGCTCATCAACACAAACTAAACTTATAGCTTCACCAGTATTTCCAGCTCGTCCAGTTCGTCCAATTCTATGTACATAATCTTCACTTACATTTGGTAATTCATAATTAACAACATGAGGAAGTTGATTTATATCGATTCCCCTTGCTGCAATATCCGTTGCAACTAAAACACTAATACTTTTATCTTTAAAATCAGCTAATGCTTTAGTTCTTGCACCTTGTGATTTATTTCCATGAATTGCTGCTGCTTTTATATTTTGCTCTTCAAGTTGTTTTACTAATTTATTTGCTCCATGTTTAGTTCTCATAAATACTAAAACTTGATTCCAATTTTCTTTCTTGATAAGATGTACAAGTAAATCTTTTTTACGACCTTTATCTACAAAATAAACTGCTTGTGCTATTGTTTCAGCTGATGTATTTCTTCTTGCTACTTCTATTAAAGTAGGCTCATTTAATAAGTTATCAGCTAATTTTTTTATCTCATTTGAGAAAGTTGCTGAAAATAAAAGATTTTGTCTTTGTTTAGGAATGATTGCTAAAACTTTTTTGATATCGTGAACAAATCCCATATCAAGCATTCTATCTGCTTCATCAAGTACAAAAAATTCAACTCTAGATAAGTCTAAACTTTTTTGTCCCACTAAATCCAAAAGTCGTCCAGGAGTTGCAATAAGAATATCAACACCTTTTTTAATCTTAGCTTTTTGAGGATTTATACCAACTCCACCAAAAACAATAGCAGATGTAAATGGTAAATATTTACTATACATTGCAACATTTTCACCAACTTGAGCAGCTAATTCACGAGTAGGTGTTAATATCAAGGCTCTTATTTGATGCTTACCTTTTTGAATATTTTTTCTAGTTAATAGTTCTAACATTGGTAGAGTAAAACCTGCTGTTTTACCTGTACCTGTTTGTGCTCCAGCTAAAACATCTTTTCCTTCTAAAATAAGTGGAATGGCTTTTGCCTGAATTGGTGTAGGTTCTGTATAACCTTGCTCTTTAACAGCTTTTAAAATAGATTCTGATAATCCTAAATTTTCGAATGACAAATTGTGTACCTTTTTTTCATATTATTTATTAAATAATGTATTGTATTTTTTCGCATTATACCATAAACATTAATTAAACGAGTCTTTATGTAAATATTAAATTGAAAATTATAATAATTTATAATCTAGTTGTTCATATCCAGATTTTCTTTTACGATAGGCACTTGCTGTAAAGGGATTTTTATCATCTAAAATATCAATAGCTAAACTATCACTTCCATCTCTACCTATTCGTCCTAAATACTGCACAAGTCGTCCATAATATGAAATAGGTGTTGCTAAAATAATAGTATTTAGATGTGGAAAATCAATCCCCTCTCCAAAATATGAAGTTGTTGCAAGTACCAAAGACGCATCTTTTACTGCTTTCATATTTTCTTGTTGTATATTTTTCTTCATACTTCCATGAATACTAATATATGAAATATTATCAACATCTAAAAGATGTTCTAAATTTTCAATATGCTCTATTCTATCTGTTAAAAGAAGTATCTTTCTATTCTTATAAAGTTTTATCTGTTCTATTATAATATGATTTCTTTGATTGTTATTTATAAGCTCTGTAATCAAATCAGCAAAATTATCTACATTGCTTATAAAATCTGTATTTACTATTTTTAATTTATTGTTTTTACTTGTTATAGTTTTAGCTTCATAAGCAATATTTCCTATTTGTTGGAATATCAATGGTTGCATACCATCTTTTCTATTTGGCGTAGCACTAAGACCTAATATATATTTACCTTTAAATTGTTTTAATATCTTTTCAAAAGTAACTGCGGGGATATGATGACACTCATCAACTATTACAAAAGAATATTTTTTGATTATTTCAATATTATTTTTCAAACTCTGCATAGTTGCAATATCAAGTTTATTATTTAATTTATTTTTACTCTTTCCTAAATATCCAATATCTTTTTTACTATAGTCAAAATACTCAACAAATCTATCTATCCATTGGTCTAAAAGCATATTTTTATTTACAATTACAAGTGTATTTGCATGTCGTAACTCTATCATCTTAGCACCCAAAAGTGTTTTACCGAAACCTGGTGGTGCTACACACATACAAAAATCTTTTTTATTAATATAGTTTATTGCTTTTTGTTGTTCATCTCTTAGTGTAAACACCACATCTTTAAACTCTTCTTTTTGATAAAACCTTTCATCTTGAAAACTACTATTAATATTATTTTCATTAAATAGTTGTATAACATCACGCATTAAACCTCTTGGCAATATTAAAGTATTTGATTTTTTATCTTCTTCATAACCTTTAATAGTTCGAGGAGTATTATAAAGTGGTTTTCGTAAACCTTCAAGAATTTTGATTTGTGGATTTGCAAAAGATGCTAGTGCTTTTAATTTATCTTGTATTGTAGTTGATAAATTTGTAGTATTTATATAAATAGCATCTTTTAGAATAAATCTATTAAAAGTATTTAATTCTATTTGTCGCTCAAGAGATAAAATTTCTTTTTCTATCTCTTCTTTATTTTGATAAAGGATATTTAATTGTTGTTTAATATCCATAAAAGCAATTATGCCTCTTCAATTAACTCTTGAAATTGTGGTTCTGCTAAACTTTGATATTGACTTGTATTAGTTGAATTTTTCAACTTACCTTCACCTTCAAAAACACCATTTTTATCAATAGCTAAATGTGTATATTGTAGCTTACCAATAACTCTACCAGATTCTAAAATATTAACATCATCTGCATTAATAATTCCATCAACCACTCCACTTACATTTAGTGTTTTAACTGTTACATTACCAATAATTTCACCAGATTTACCAATTGTTAGTGAATTTGCAGATATTGCACCTTCAAACTTACCATCACAAAATACATCACCTATAGTTTCTATACCACCTCGTATAAAAGTACCATCACTTATTACTGTTGTCCCAGTTTGGGGTGCTGACTGTTTATCATCTGTATTAAAGATTCCCATTCTACTCTCCTTTGTTTTTCAAATATTTTTTCATAATTTTTCATACTCCATTTAATAAAGTAACTTGGATTTAACACTTTACTTGCATATCGTACTTCATAATGCAAGTGTGGACCAGAACTTCTACCACTGTTTCCTGTTTTTGCAATCACTTGCCCTTTTTTAACTACATCTCCTACTTTAACATTTACATATTTTAAATGTGCATATAAAGTTTCAAATCCAAAATTATGTGATATTATAACCATTCTCCCATAATTTCCCTTATTTTTCTTTAAAGCAAATCTAACTACACCATCAGCAGTTGCATATACTTCTGTTTTTCTTTTTGCTCGTAGGTCTATTCCATTATGAAAATTTTTCTTTTTTGTAATTGGATGTTTTCTCCAACCAAATGAAGCAGTTACTGTTATATTCTTTAATGGCTTTCCATTTGGAATAGTTTGTAACATATACATTTTTTGTGCTGATGTAAGTTTTGCTAAAGTTACTCTTTTTATTAAAGAGGTTTCATCATCACCTTTTACACCTAGTATATCTTCAATATCTTTAAGAGTATTACCTAAAGCAGCTATATCTTTTATTTTATCTTTTATTTGTAAATTATATTGTTTATTTTGAGTTTGTAAAACCTTACTTTGCTCATCTAAAGTTTTTAATTTACTATTTAGTTCAGATATAATCCAAAAACTAATACTAATAGCAAAAACTGCAATTATTGCAATATATAAAATGACTTTTTTAATAATTTTATTTAGATTATATGATTTTGTACTATCAATATCTGATACTGTAATTATTAATCTATCTTTCAATGCTGTTCTTTTCCTTATATATTAGAAATTCTTCCACTACTTTAAATGAACCAAAAACTAAATATCTTATATTATTCGCCATTTTATCTAATTTTTTAACAGTTATGCTTAAATTATCACAAACAATCTTTAGCCTATTTATATCAACCATTCTTTCATCATTAATATCGATAATTTGAACCTCATTTATTATTGGTTTTAAAGTTTTTAAAACCTCTTCATAATCTTTGTCTTTGTAACTATTATAAATCAAAGTTACTTTTTCATCTTTAAACTCTTCAACTAAAACTTTACTAGCTAATGGATTATGCCCTACATCTATAGTTATATTTGGTGTTAATTTAAAACATCTTCCAAAAAGTATAGGTAGAGTAAAGTTTGAAATATCTAGTTTTAAATATTTTAATACACAAATTACTATTTGTAAATTATCTTTTAAATATTTAGGCATTGAGGTTGTATCAAAAGGTAAAGTTAGAGTTTCATCAAATTTTATCTCTTGCTTATCTTTTAAAACTTTATTCTTAATCTTTGAAACATCATCATAAACTTGCTTTCCTAAAATAAAAATCTTATCACAACTTCTCATTTTTGTAGATGCAATCTTTTCAATTGTATCTCCTAAAAACTCAATATGGTCAAGCCCAATAGTTGTAACTATTGTTAAATCATTTGGCACAACATTTGTTGCATCAAACTCACCACCAAGTCCAGCTTCAAGTACAATATAATCTAAACCATCACTTAATACAAAAGCCAATAAAGTTGTATATTCAAAATATGTAAGTTTTTCAACTATATCATTTGGCAAGATTGTTAAAAGTTTTTTATGTGTTAGGTTAAGTTCTGTATCACTACTATCTTGTCCATTTATCCAAATTCGTTCATTAAATCTTAAAATATGTGGCGAGCTATAGTGAAGAGTTTTATAATTATTTTCAACTAAGATATGAGATAAAAATCTACCAGTACTACCTTTTCCATTTGTACCAACAATATGGATAACATAAGGTAAATTTATATGTGATTTTAGAACTTGCCAAGCTTTGAAGATAATATCATAATCAATTTTGTCATAATATAATGTCTTTTTATCTAAAAAAGATTTTAACATCTACTGTTCAATAATATCTTTTTTAAAAGATTGTATTGCTATTGATGAAAAGATATCTTCTAAAGCTTGAGCTGATGCTACTTTTATAGCTTCTGTTTTTTTAGCATCTGTTATAAGTGAATCATCATCAATAGAATAATCATAACTACTGCTTACAGTAATGGTTTTTGATACATCACTCACTACATTATGATAGTTTAAATCAATATTTACAGTTGTTCTATATAATTTAGCATAACCATCATTATCTGTTTGCAATGTTACATGAGATACAGAACCCAAAGCAACATTTATAATAGTTTGAGCTTCAGATTTAATATCAGTTAAAGATGCTCCAAACTGTTGAACTACCATCTCATTTACTGCATCTTTCATTTGTACAGAGTTTGTAGCATTATTAATATCAACTTTAAGTTGAACATATACCTTGCCATTTATCTCATGCTTTGCATAATGTGAAGTTGGTTTATAACTACATCCTTGAAACAATAAAACCAATAAACTAGAAGTTAAAAGTTTAATTAATATTTTCTTCATTTCTATCCTTTAATCACTATATTTATAAGCTTATTTGGTACAACAATCTCTTTAATTATCTCTTTACCATCAATCCATTTTTGCACATTTTCTTGTGCTTTTGCTTCAATTAGAACTTCTTCTTTTGTAGCACTTGGAGATACTTCTATTTCTGCTCTTTTTTTACCATTTATTGTAATAGCAAGAATTATACTATCAAGTACAAAAACTTCATCTTTTACATCTATTACTTTATCAAAGTTTTTTCTATCAAATAAAGTATTTGCAATCTCCCAACAAGTATGAGGAATGATTGGTTCTAAAATATTTGTTAATATATAATACCCCTCATTCCATACAAGTGTATTTTCTTGAGAATTTAAAGCATTTAATGCTTCCATACAAGATGCTATTAGAGTATTGAAAGTATAAGTTTTATTCATCACTTCATTTGCTTTTTGTAAAGCTTCATATACTTTTTTTCTTGCCTCTTTTTCCTCTTTTGATAATGTTGAATGGTCTATAGTTTCTAGTTCTTTTGTACCAATTGCTGTACATTTTGAACTTGCTTCATAAAATCTTCGTATAAATCTATAACTACCTTCAACAGCACTATCATTCCACTCTAATTCTTTTGTAGGAGGAGCTGCAAACATCATAAAAAGTCTTGCAGTATCAGCACCATATTTACTTACAATAGAATCAGGATCAACTACATTTCCTTTAGATTTTGACATCTTAGCACCATCTTTTAAAACCATACCTTGAGTAAGTAAGTTTTTAAATGGCTCTTTTGAATTTGTATATCCTAAAGTATTAAGTGCTTTTGTAAAAAATCTAGCATATAAAAGGTGTAAAATAGCATGTTCAATTCCACCAACATATTGATCAACATCCATCCAATAATCACTATCAGATTTTGAGATACCCTCTTCTTCCCATTTTTTAGGGTTTGTAGCATATCTTAAAAAGTACCAAGAAGATTGTACAAAAGTATCTAATGTATCAGTTTCTCGTACTGCATCTTTTCCACATTTAGGACAAGAAGTATGTTTCCAAGTTTTATGATGGTCAAGTGGATTTCCTTCACCTGTAATCTCTACATCTTCAGGTAATGAAACTGGTAAATTTTCTTGTTTTTCAGCTACTAATCCACAATCATCACAATGGATAAATGGTATTGGAGCACCCCAATATCTTTGACGACTAATACCCCAATCTCTTAGTTTATAATTTACTTTTTTACTACCTAAATTATTTTGTTCAAAATGATAAATAATAGCTTTTTTGGCTTTGTTATTTTTCATATCTGTAAACTCACCACTATCTACTAAAATACCATCAGTAGTATGTGCTTCTTCAAGATTTAAAATACCCTCTTTAGTATCTATTACTATTTTAATATTTAAACTATATTTTTTAGCAAATTCAAAATCTCTTTGGTCATGAGCAGGTACAGCCATAACAGCACCGCCACCATAAGAAGCTAGTACAAAGTTAGCAACCCAAACAGGAACTTCAAGTCCTGTTAATGGATGAATAACAGTAATCTCTAAATCAAGTCCAATTTTATCTTCAGTTGCTCTATCTCTCTCAGATACTTTTTTCATATCCTTAATAGCTTTTATTTTATCATCACTTAATAATTTATTATCAATAAGGTAAGTAACTATCTCGTGTTCAGGAGCAAGTGCTGAGTAACTAACACCATAAATAGTATCAGGTCTTGTAGTAAATACAGAATATTTATCAAAGTTGTTACCAAGTTTTTCTTTTGAATTATCACTTAAAGTAAAATCAAATTCTAAACCTTCACTTCTACCTATCCAGTTTTTTTGCATAGTTAAAACTTGTGATGGCCATTGACCTTCAAGTCCATCTAAATCATCAAGTAACTCTTGGGCATATTTTGTAATAGCAACATAATATCCAGGCATCTCTTTTTGCTCAACTTCAGTATCACATCTCCAACAACAACCATCTTCTACTTGTTCGTTAGCTAATACTGTATGACAAGGCTCACACCAATTTACTGTTGTACTTTTTTTATATAAAATACCCTCTTCAAACATCTTAATGATAAACTCTTGTTCCCATTTAGTATATAGTTCGTCACTTGTAGCAAATTTTCTAGTCTTTGAAAAACTAAGTCCTAATCCCTCAAGCTCTTTTTCCATATAATCTATATTTTCATAAGTCCATTTTTTAGGATGTGATTTATGTTTGATTGCTGCATTTTCTGCTGGCATTCCAAAACTATCCCAACCAATTGGATGTAAAACATTAAAATTGTTTTTTCTAAAGTGTCTAGCAAAAGCATCACCAAGACAATAATTTCTTACATGACCCATATGGATACGACCACTTGGATATGGAAACATACTTAAAATATATTTTTTTTCTTTTGTTGTAGTTGTTTCATCTTCTGGTTCAAAACTATTATTGTCATTCCAATATGTTTGCCATTTTTGTTCAATAGTTTGTGGAGTATATTCCATTAATCATTTTCCTTGCTTTTAATTGGTCGTATTATATCTAAAAACTCATCTGCATTTTTAAAGCCAATCATTCTTTTTTGTTTTTCCTCTTTACCATTATTATAAAAAATCATAGCAGGTGGTCCAAATAGATTAAACTTTTTCATCAATGCTTTATCATCATCACTATTTTCAGTTACATCAACTTTTAATAATAGATAATTATCCAACTCTTTTTGAACTTTTTTATCTGCAAATGTTAGTTTATCAAACTCTACACAACTTACACACCAAGTAGCCCAATAATCAATCATTATAGGCTTTTTAGAAGTTGATACTATTGTTTCTAACTCTTGTACTGTTTTTACATATTTAAAGTTTAATTTATCTTTATCATCACTATTTAGAGTATTATTTATTAATGAAAATGATAAAAATACTAATATTATTGCAACCATTTTTCCATATTTATTTCCAGATTTAATAAGATAAAATGCACTTCCTAATAACAATAATACAAATAATAAAATAGTAACTGTTTCAGGAACAATCTTATCAAGCATCCAAACAGCAACAGCTAACATAACTACACCAAATACTTTTGACACAGTATTCATCCAACCACCAGGTTTTGGCATATATTTTCCAGAACCTGCTCCAATAAGAAGTAGTGGCATTCCCATACCTAAACTCATTACAAATAAAGCAATACCACCTAAAAGTGCGTCACCTGTTTGTCCTATATACATCAAAGCACCAGCAAGTGGTGGAGCAACACATGGTCCAACAATAAGTGCAGATAAAAATCCCATAATTGCAATACCTAGAAGTCCACCATTTTTACTACTTTGGTCACTTGTTTTATTTAACTTTGTTTGCCAAGATTGAGGAAGTCCGATTTCATAGTATCCAAACATAGAAAAAGCAAGAGCTACAAAAACTAAAACAAAAGTGATAATTACATACGGATTTTGTAGCATAACTTGTATATTTGCTCCAAATAATCCAGCTAATACACCTGCAACAGTATATGCAATACTCATTGCAAGTACATAAACTAAAGATAAAAAGAATCCTCTTGAAGCTGACATTTTGCCACCTTCTTTATTTGATTGTTGTACTATTATACTTGATAAGATAGGTATCATTGGAAAAATACAAGGTGTCATCGCAAGTAATAATCCAAATCCAAAGAAAGTAGCAAGTATCATAAAAACGCTACCTGTTTGTAAAGTTTGAGTAATTGTATCTGTCTGCGAAATAGGTTCTGCTGTTTTAGATTCTTCTTTTTTAGCAGAATTTTTTAAAAAACTGAACTCTTTTTTCATTGGACTATAACAAAGTCCAGCACTAGAACAACCTTGATATAAGAATGTTATAGTATCTGTTATCATAGCTCGTGGAATATCAATATCAATAGTGCCAAAATGTACTAAAGTATCATGATACTCTACTGGTTTTTTAATTGATAGTTTTTTTGTTATATCTTCTTTTCCATTTAAAACTATTAAGAACTCATCATATACATAAATATCTTTTACCAATTTTAGTTTAATTGTAATTTTATTTTCAAACTCGTGACTACTAACTTTAAAAGCTTCACTTGGCTCAACAAAATCTTGATTCATTCCAAATAGTGAACTTACAAATAATAAAACAAGTATTAGATTTTTATACATTTTCATTAATACTCCAATTTAAAGTTTCACCAAAATACATAGGTACAACTTTCTCTCCATATGCTTCATAAACTTCAGGTACTTTAAAATCTTTCTTTTCTAAAGTAATATCTTTTTTATTTGGTTTAATATTATAAATATTTTGTGCATTTGTACTTACAAATTTTTGTAAGTTTTCTAACTTCTCATTTTCATCAAATAGTTGAGCTAAAATTTGAAGTGCCAATGGTGCTGTAAAAACTCCAGCTGCACATCCACAGTTTTCTTTTGCATGTTTTGGATGTGGTGCACTATCACTACCAAACATAATTTTATCGTTTCCACTTAATGCAATATTTACTAAAGCTTCTCTATCTTCATATCTTTTAGCAATTGGCTTACAAAATAGATGAGGCTGTAACATACCACCAGCTACATCATCCAAAGTTATTAGAAGATGTTGAATAGTAATAGTTGCGTATAAATTATCATATCTTTGAACCATATCAACAGCATCTTTAGTTGTAATATGCTCCATAATGATTTTAAGTTTTGGAAATGCTTTTGCCAAAGTTTCATATACAGGGATAAATTCAGATTCTCTATCCATAACAAAACCATTTGTTTCTCCATGGATACAAAGTGGTATATTAAGTTCTGCCATTGCATTAAAAGTTGGTGCTAAAGTAACTGTATCTATACTTTCAACTCCACCTTCACTATTTGTTGTAATTCCTGCTGGATATAATTTAATAGCAGTTATTTCATCTTTTACTTCTTCTAAAAATTCTTTTGTATATGGCTTAAAAAATAGTGTCATCATAGGATTGAAATTATCATCTCCAATAGCATCTATAATTCTTTTTTTATATGCAATTACTGCTTCTTTTGTATCAACTGGTGGTACAAGATTTGGCATAATAATAGCACCTGTAAAAGTTTTTGAACTTAGTGGTGCTACAAGTTTTAGCATATTGTCATCTCTTAAGTGTAAGTGCATATCTAAAGGAGAATTTAAAGTAATAGTTTTCATATGATTCCTAATATATAATTTATATTTATTTGCTATGATTATATTAAAATTACACTTGTAAAGGTATGAAATGAAAATACTAATAATATTAATATTGTTAACTAGTATACTTTTTTTTGGGGAGGGACATCTAGGTCATGTATTTGAGGGTGAAAGATTGACAAATAAAGATACAAGACACTGCGTAAATTCAATCTCCTTAAGATTTAAAGAGAATTAAACTTATCTACAGACTATATTGTACGCTATATCCTCTCATAGATGGAGGAGTGTCATAGTAATTTTTATCATCATTTAATGGTGATATTTCTATATTTTGTGACTTATTAAGTTCTTTTGGAATTTCTGTAGCTATGTCATTAAATCCTGTTGCTACAATTGTTATTTTTACTTCATCAGGCTCTAAAGTTGCATCAGGAGTTGTACCAAATATAACATAAGCATCACCATCAATAGTATCATGAAGATTTGACATTGTATTATTTATAGACAATAATGATACAGAAGGACTTACTGTTAAATGTACCATAATTCCTTGAGCACCACTAAGTGATATTTCATCTAAAAGTGGAGATTTTACAGCATTATCAAGAGCTTTTTTTACAGAGTCTTCACCTTTTGCAGTACCAATACCCATAATCGCCATACCTTTGTATTGCATTATAGTTCTTACATCAGCAAAATCGACATTTATTCCACCACCACCTGGTTTTAAAATTACTTCACTCATTCCATGTACTGCTTGATAAAGTATATTATCAACAATTTTAAATGAATCTTCTAATGCTGTAGATTCATCAATAATATTTAATAATCTATCATTTGGTATTACAATAATTGCATCACTTACTTTTTTTAGTTCATCAAGTCCAAGCTGTGCTAATCCAGCTCTTTTTCTACCTTCCCAACTAAAAGGTTTTGTTACAACAGAAACAGTTAATGCACCACATTCTTTTGCAATTTGTGCAATAACAGCAGCAGCACCAGTTCCAGTTCCACCACCAAGACCAGCAGCAATAAATAAAATATCAATCCCCTCTAAAAGGTCTTTTATCTCTTGCATACTTTCAATTGCTGATTCTCTACCAACTTCAGGTTTCATACCAGCACCTAAACCACGAGTTAAATCAGGTCCTAATTGTAATGTTTTTGGTGCTAATGATTCTCTTAATACTTGTAAATCAGTATTTGTTGCGATTAAATCAATCTTATGAGTACCCTCTTTAATCATATGATTTATCATATTACAACCACCGCCACCTACACCAATTACTGCAATTCTAGCTTCTGTTGATGCTAATGTTTTTGATGGCATTCTTACTGTTATACTTTCTGGGTCAAATAAACTATTATCCATTATAACCACTTCCCTATAATATCAAAAAATGAACTTTTCTTTTTTTGCTGAGATATTTCAATTGCTGTAATATCATCTTTATCTTGTAAGATAATATTATTTTCATCTTCCTCTTCAATCACTTCTTCAACTTCCTCTTTTTTCCGTAACTTCTTATTTGAATCTAATTCAAATACAGGATCACTATCAAGTGCATATCTTAATAACCCTGCTATTGTTGACATAGTTGGATTATTAAAATCAATATATCCATTTTGGATTGCTATTGGATTAGCTATCTTTACAGGAATATTTGGGAAAATTTGTTGTGCTAATTCTTTTAGGCCTTTTATATGACTTAATCCACCAGTAAGTACTAAACCACCATCCATATTTTCACTCATATGGCTTGAATCAATTTTGTTTTTTACTAGACAAAGTAACTCTTCAATTCTTGCATGAATAATTGGTTGAATTTGTACTAAAGGTATCTCTTTTGTTTGAGTTTCATTTCCTAATAATGGAATCTTAACTTTACTTATTGCAGAATCATTTGCTTCAACAGGTAAAAGTGATGCATATTGATTTTTAATCATATTTGCAGCATTATAAGGAGTATGTAAAATAATAGATAAATCATTTGTAATATGTTCACTACCAATAGGGATAAAATCACTATAAGTTATAGTTTGCCCTTTGAATATAGTTATTTCACTTGTACTTCCACCTAAATCACAAACAGTAGTTCCAACTCTTCTTTGGTCATCTTCAAGTACTGCAATAGCAGAAGCATAACCGTCTAAAACAAAATTAACTTCTTCTAGGTTTGATTTTCTAAGTGCATTTTGAATATTTACTAATGCTGTTTTTTTTACTGTCACAATATTTGTATAGACTTCTAATCGTGAGCCATGCATATTTAAAGGATTAATTATCTCATTTGAATCATCAATTTTGAAATATAAAGGTAGTACATGTATCACTTCATAATCAGGAATAATATTTCCGTGATATAGTGCCATTTGAAGTACTTGATTTATCTCATTATGTGTAACTTGTCCACTTTGTACATTTACGGCACCATCACTTCTAATACTTCTTACATCAGTCCCAGAAATTGATATAAAAGTTGAAGTAATAATTGCATCTGAACTTTGCGTAGCTAATGTAATAGCTTCTTGAATTGTATTACTTGCTAGGTCAATATCTACTATTGTACCTTTATTTATACCATTACTTGCACAATTTCCAACACCTAAAATATTTATACGATTATTTAAATCATTTTGGGCAACAATAGCTGTAACTTTTGTTGTCCCTAAATCTAGTGCTAAAATTGCATTGTTTTTCAAGTTAGTTAGCCTTCATATTTGAGATAACTTGATATTTGTTTTTTAATTGAGTTAATAAGTTTGTCATTATCTCATTGTTTTTTATACCTTTTAAAGTTTCTCTTAATTCTTTTGATTGAATATCTTCATCTTTATTAAATCTTGAATTTGTAATTTCATATACTACTGCTTTATTGGCTAATACTATTGAATTGATAGTAGTTTGCGATGAGAAGATATGCTTTATAACTTTCTCTACCTCATCTTTATCAAGTCCTTTAATTTCTTGAGTTACATTTTGTGTAATATATCCAAGAGATTTACCTTTAAAGTCTTTTGTTGCTTTTGTAACTTTATCAATTAACATATTTTCTTTAGCAAAGTCCATATAATCAACTTTTACTAATTTGTATGCCTTATCAAAAGATAAAGGTTTTGGTTGCTGTTTTTCTAAAACTTTGATTACTAAGTAATATCCATTATTTTCAATAGGTTTTAAGATACTATCTATAGATGCTTTTGATACCTCTTCTAAGTTTTTAATTGTTAAATCATTTGTTTGAGAAGATACTTCAATAGTTTTATCAAATTTAATTTCATCTTTTTTAAGTTTCAAATATTTTTTTAAAGCATCTTTTTTAGATACTTTTCTATCTTCACCTATTTTTACTTTTGTCATTGCTATTTTTATAGCTTCTACAGTTTTATAGTTTTGTTTATTTACTTCCCAATATTCTTTGATTGATTCTTTTGAAGTATTGATTTTTAAGTTTGTTTTCTTAATGATTTTGATACTAACTTCATCTTCCATTGTAACTAACTTAGTAATATTTAATACCTCATTATCCATCACTTTAGAACCAACTAAAAGCTGAACTTTTTGAATTAAAAGGTCTCTTTTAACTTTCTCTTCAAAATCTGTAGGTGTGTTTCTATTTTGTTTAAGTACAGCTAAATAAGCATTCTTATCAAATTTATTATCTTTTTGAAAAGCTGGTATTTGTACAAGATATTTAGCTACTTCATTATCAGTAATATATAAACCTAATTCATGAGCATAATTTAATATAAGAAATTTTTGAACAACAGAATTAAAAGCAGCATCTTCAAGTTTGAATTGTTTTGCCATCTCTTGATTAAAGCTACCACCTAATGCTTCTTGATATTGGCTATATAGTGTATTATATTCACTTTGCAAGTCAGCCATTTTTATCTCTTTTGTACCAACTACACCAATATTACCACTTGATTTACCGTAGTCATAAGAACCCCAGCCAACAAAACCAGCACCTACAAAAGCTATTGTACTTATCCATATAGTTATAACTAACCATCTTTTATGTCGTTGCATCCAAGTAATCATATTTTTAAATCCCTTAATCTGTGTATATTATTATTGTGTGGAGTTTACCAAAAACTTACTTTAAATATAGTTAATGGATATATAAGTATATTCACATCAATGAAGCAGTAGCTTTCTTTTTAGCGCAATAAAAAGTCACAATAAACTAAGGCTTCATAGATGTAAATATATTTTGTTTTTATGAAACTCTTTGTTGTGTGTAATCTATCTCATTTTCTATTTGCTTTTTTTGTCCTATTAAATAAGTTAAATTCTGTTTTAGTGTTTCTCTGTCTTTATATGAATCAATAATAAACTCATATAATTTTGGTCTTTTTTGTTTCCAGTTATGTAAAGTTGTTTTATTTACTTCTAAATCTGATTCTAATTTTCTTAAACTTGGTCCTGTCATTTTGGTTATCCTTTTAAATTATTCGACATTGTACATAATATTGGAACAAATGTCAAGAAAAAAGCGTATTTTGTTCCAATATTTGGAACATATTAGATTAAAAGGGCTTATTTAGTACAATTTCACAATGAAACAAAATACAAAAAACACTCTAATTTCTTATTTGCAGACACTTAAATACATTGGATATGAGTATATGGATGATATTAAACTTGATACTTATGATAAAGATTTATCTGTACAAACAAGTTTGCCTAACAATTTAGAAGAACTTAATAGTATAGTTTCAAATTGTAATTTATGTAATTTCTCTCAAAATAATAATATAGTATTTTCACAAGGTGATGAATCATCTAATATAGTATTTATAAATACTTATTCTTTTGAGTTAGATATTCAAAGTGGTAAAGTATTTACAGGAGCTACTGAACAATTATTAGCAAAAATTTGTAAAAATGTTTTAGATATATCTATAGAAGATACTTGTATTTTAAATATTTTAAAATGTACTCCTACAAAAGATATATCTGAATGTAAAAATGAAATAAATATGTGTAAATCATATATTCACAAACAACTAGATATAATACAACCAAAATTGATAATAGCCTTTGGCAAAAGTTGTAACTATTTATTAGATGAAAATAAAGAGATAAATGAGTTAAGAGATTTGCCATTGGATTATAAAGGGATAAAAGTAGTGACAACTTTTCACCCTATAGATGTTTTAAGAAATCCATCTTATAAAAAAGATGTATTTAATGATTTTAAAAAGATTAAACAAATGTTGGAGTTATAATGAAAAGATATTTTTCTATACTATTAGTAGCTATGGTGGTTTTTATTATCACAGGTTGTACAAATAATCAATCAAAAGTAGTAAATACACATGGAGCAGCTAAAACTATACTTCAGCCTTTTGTTCAACCATATGATTCAAAGCGTATTGCTATAATTTTCTCATCAAAAAATATAGGTAAATATGCTATTAATGCAACAAATACTGCAATGAGCTACCTTATATCTCAAGATACAGATTTTCATATTGAAGTATTTGATATAGAAGATGAAGAGTTAGAAACAATTGAAAACCTTTTTGATACATTAAATGATAAAGGTATATCAAGACTAATGGTTTTACTTACTCATAGTGGTGCTCAACATTTAAAACACATTAACAATATTAACTCTTATGATATATATCTACCTTTAATACATAAAAATGATTTAGACTTAGATAGAAAATCTATTATTTATGGTTCTATTGATTATTCTAAACAATTAAAAGAGTTGTTGCAAAATACAAATAATAAATATGTAGAGTTTCATGATAATTCTCCTATAGGTGATAGATTAGCAAAACACACAACCAAACAAGATATAAAATTAATTTATCAAAAAGAACTAACGAATAACAACAAAGAATATGCTAGATTCTTTAAGAGAAGGCATAAACTATTACAACACTCTACTTTAATAATAAATATGCCTATTGTAAAAAGTTCAATTGTTTTATCACAGATTAATGCTAATGATATTACTCCAGCAAGATTATTATCAACGCAGATTAACTATTCTCCTTTACTTTTATCACTAACACAAGTTCATGATAGACAAAATATAAGAATAGCAAACTCTATAGGAAAAGTATCAACAACTTTAGAAGAGTACAATGCTTTACTAGATAGTGATATAGTTTACAATTGGGTAAATTATTCTACTGCTATAGGGATGGAATATTTGCTACATAAAGATATAACTACATTTGAAGATATATCATTAGAACAAAATCAAGTACAATATCCAATTGAGATTTATACTACAACTAAATATTCTCTTAAGAAGCTAAGATAATATGAGTCAAATCAATAAAATATATCTTTGTGCGATTAATAATATCCAAAGTGGTGTTTGTAATGAAGATTGTAAATTTTGTACGCAAAGTGTAAAACATAAAGCAAATATACAAAGATATAAACAAAAAGATATAAAAGATATTATAACTGAAGCAAAACTAGCAAAACAAAATAAAGCAATAGGATATTGTTTAGTAACTGCTGGTGCTGGGCTTGATGATGAAAGATTGGAATTTATTTGTGAAACTGCTTCTATATTAACAAAAGAGGTACCTGATATTAGTTTAATTGCATGTAATGGTTTGGCATCTTTAGAGCAATTAAAAGAGTTAAAAAAAGCAGGAATTCAAAACTACAATCATAACTTAGAAACATCAAAAGAGTTTTATAGTTCTATTTGTACAACTCACAATTGGGAAGATAGATTTCAAACTTGTTTAAATGTTAAAGAAAGTGGATTAAATTTATGTGCTGGTGGTATCTTTGGTATGGGCGAAAGTAATGAAGATAGAATATCTTTAATGAACTCTATAAAAGAGTTAAATCCTATGAGTATCCCTATGAACTTTTTTCATCCAAATGAAGCTTTACCTATAAAAGTAGATACTATGGATACTAAAACTGCTTTTGAATTAATATCTCAAATGAGAAGTTTAATGCCAGAAGCTATGATTATGGTTGCTGGTGGTAGAGAGATTACATTTAAAGAACAACAATATGATGTATTTAAATACGGAGCAAACTCTATTGTTATAGGAGATTATCTTACAACTTCTGGTCAAGTTATCTCAAAAGATTTACAAGCTATTGAAAAACTTGGATATACCATAGCTACAGATTGTAAGGTATAGGGACTAGTATATATGGCAAATGAAATTTCAATAATTTTAACTATATCATTGATAATATTCTCATCACCTCTAATAGCAAAATTAGTTAGAATACCAACTATTCCTATTGAGATTATGGCTGGGTCTATCGCTGTATCACTTGGATTTATATCTGAAAATCATATTTTTGATTTAGTTGCTGAACTTGGATTCTTATACCTTATGTTTCTTGCTGGTTTAGAAATTGACTTAAAAAAAGTATTTAAAGTTCCATCTTACTTGATAAAAAAAGCTTTTATTTATACTTTTTTATTATATGTATTATCAGCAAGTATCACTACATATCTTTCTTTAAGTACTATTTTCATAGTTACTTTACCACTTATTTCTATAGGTTTATTAGCTACATTGAAAAAAGAATATGGAGATACTACTTGGATAAATATGGCTATTACTGTAGGTCTTATTGGTGAGATTGTATCTATTATAGTTCTTACTGCTGTGAGTGCTGGATTGGAATTTGGACTTACTTTTGAATTTTACAAAACTTTAATAGTTTTAGGTGGAGTATTTTTACTTATGGTTATTACATATAAACTATTTCACAATCTTATTTGGTGGTATCCACAAATAAAAACAAAACTGATGCCAAAAGGAGATACGCAAGAGCAAGATATAAGAGTTTCTATGGCTATCTTTTTTATGATGATTGCTTTAATGCTTTATCTTCATTTAGAAGTTGCACTTGGTACTTTTATTGCAGGTGTTTTTATAGCTACTTTTTTTCAACACAACAAAGAGTTACCACATAAATTAGAACACTTTGGATTTGGTTGGCTTGTACCTATATTTTTTGTATGGATTGGTACATCTTTTGAGTTAAAATCACTATTTGTTGATAACCTTGTACTAACTGCACTACTTATTACTTTTGCAATGATTATAATTAGAGTGCTGTCTTCACTATTATTTGTAAGAGAGATTGGATTAAAACAATCACTACTTTTAGCTATATCTCACTCTATGCCATTGACTCTTTTAATTGCCGTTTCAACTTTAGCATTTCACAATAATAGTATTACTCAATTTTACTATTTCGCTTTTATTTTAAGTGCAATTTTTGAAGTGATAATATCAATGATACTTATTAAATTTATAATTCAAAAAGTTAAGTAGCTTTTAGATACAATATCCACAAATTATATACCAAAAGGATTTATTTATGGATGGACAAACTGGAAGCTTAATAGGGTCAATGTTACCTCTTATTGTATTATTTGCAATATTCTATTTTTTAATCATTAGACCACAACAGAAACAACAAAAAGAACACAAAGATATGATGAGTTCACTTGAAAAAGGTGACAAGATTGTTATCAATGGTGGAGTTATCGTAGAAATTGTAAAAGTTGAAGAGTCATTTTATACTGTTAAAAACATAGATGATACTACTATGAGAATTGCAAAAGATTATATTGCTGCTAAGTGGGAAGATTAAAAGTTGAAAATTTTTAATTATAGACTAATTATATTTACTCTTGCAACTATTTTTGGTATTATTTTTTCTATTCCTTCATTTACTCAAAGTGATAGTGGAAAGAAAATATCATTAGGACTAGATTTGCAAGGTGGACTTCATATGCTTTTGGGTGTAGAAGTTGAAGAAGCAGTTAAAAATAAAATCAAATCAATAGCAGCCACTGTAAAATATTATACTGATGATGAAGATATTTTAATAGAAGATTTAACTATTGATGCTGATAAAGTAAGTTTTGTACTTTTAGATAGTGATGAAAAGATAAAGCTTGATACAATGCTTGCTGAAGTTAAAGGTATAGATGTACTTGGAGCTGAAAATTTATTTTATACTATTAAATTAGTAGAAACTGAAATTGCACTTACTAAAGATATGGCTGTGTCTCAAGCTGTTGAAACTATTAGAAATAGACTTGACCAATTTGGACTTGCAGAACCTTCTGTTACGCGACAAGGTAAAACTGATATTGTTGTAGAACTTCCTGGAATTAAAACACAAGAAGAGGAACAACGAGCAAGAGAACTTATTGCAAAACCAGCAAACTTAGAACTTATGGCTGTAGATGAAGAGCGAGCTGACCAAGTTATGAATTTAACTGCTGAACAAGCTTTGGAAAATGGTAATGTTATTTTAGAAAGTGCAAATGAAGTTGGTGTAAAATACTTAATTCAACAAATTCCTATTCTTACTGGTTCTCAAATAGTAGATGCTAGTGTAGCTTTTGACCAACAAACAAATCAACCAATAATAAACTTTAAATTAAGTAGCTTTGGTGCTAAAGTATTTGGAGATTTTACTTCTAAAAGTATTGGTAAAAGATTGGCTGTTGTATTAGATGGAAAAGTTTTTTCTGCACCTGTAATTCGTGAAAGAATTGGTGGAGGAAGTGGACAAATATCTGGTGGATTTACAGTAAATGAAGCTGGAAATGTTGCTATTGCATTAAGAAGTGGAGCATTACCTGCTCCTGTAATTATGCTAGAAAAAAGAAGTGTAGGTCCTAGTTTAGGAGCTGATAGTATTAGATCTTCTATGTTTGCTTTAATTTCTGGTTTTGTTTTAGTTGTTGTTTTTATGATGGCTTATTATAGAATTGGTGGACTTATCGCTAACATAGCATTAGTTACAAATATATTTATTATTATTGCTGTTATGGCTATGTTTGGAGCAACTTTAACATTACCTGGTATGGCTGGAATTGTACTTACTGTTGGTATGGCTGTTGATGCAAATGTTATTATTATGGAAAGAATTAGAGAACTTCTTAAAAAAGGTGTTCATATTAGCAAAGCTGTTGAAGATGGATATAAAAATGCTATGAGTGCAATTTTAGATGCAAATATCACTACACTTTTAGTAGCTGTTATATTATATGCTTATGGTACAGGAGCAATTAAAGGTTTTGCTATTACTATTAGTATTGGTATCTTAGCTTCAATGTTAACTGCTATTTTAGGAACTCATGGTGTATATGAAGCGATGATGTCTAAAATGTCAAAGAACAAAAAAAGCAAAAAATGGTTTGGAGTATAAAAATGGAATTATTTAAATCAAATAAAACTTATGATTTTATGGGTAGAAGATTACCATTTTTAGGATTTTCAGCTCTTTTAGTTATTGTATCTTTAGTATTATTATTTACAAAAGGTTTAAACTTAGGAATTGATTTTTCTGGTGGTACTTTAGTACAAGTTCAATATTCAAAACCAGCACCAATATCTACAATTAGAGATGTATTAAGTGTTGATGAAAGATTTGCAAAAGCTGGTGTTACTAAGTTTGGTACTGAAGAAGAGGTTATTATAAGAATACCAACTTCAACAACAACTTTAGGTAAAGATATTGGTGATGATATAAGAGAACTTTTAAAACCAACTGGTGACTTTGAAATAAGAAGAGTTGATATGGTTGGTCCAAAAGTTGGAGATGCTTTACAAGAAAAAGGTATTACTGCTTTAAGTTTAGCACTTATTGTGATACTTATTTATGTTTCATTTAGATTTGAATGGAGATTTGCTATTGCTTCTATTTTAGCACTTATTCACGATATTACTATAGCTTTAGGTGCTATTGTATTATTTAATGTAGATGTAAATCTTGATATTTTAGCAGCTATTTTAACAATTCTAGGGTACTCTTTAAATGATACAATTATTGTATTTGATAGAATTAGAGAAGGTGTAACATCTTCAAAAGAGAATGCACTAGATAAAGTTGTAAATGAATCAGTTTCAAGAACATTAAGCAGAACAACACTAACTTCACTTACAACATTTTTTGTTGTATTTACTTTATATATGTTTGGTGGAGAGATTATTCATGGATTTAGTTTTACATTATTAGTTGGAATTGTAGTTGGTACATATTCATCTATATTTGTAGCTGCATCATTTTTAGTTCAACTAAACTTTTCTATCTCAAACTATAGAGAAAATGAAGCAATGAAATTAAAAAGAAAAACAGAGAAAGATAAAATGAGAGCTCAATTTGAGCAAGGTACAGTTTAAAAAGGAATTTTATGCAAAAATTAGCAGTATTTGATTTTGATTCAACTTTAATGGACGGGGAAACTATTGATTTTCTTGCCCAAGAGTTAGGTATCAAAGAGCAAGTAGAAAAGATAACTCATGAAGCTATGAGTGGACAACTTGATTTTTTTGAGAGTTTAACAACAAGAGTTGCTCTTCTAAAAGGTTTGGATTATGAAAAAGTTGTAGAAATTTGTAAAAATCTTCCACTTATGCCTGGTGCAAAAGAAACTGTAAAAGCATTACAAGACCAAGGTTATAAAGTGGTTTGTTTTAGTGGTGGATTTAGAGTAGGAACAACACCTGCAAAAGAAGTACTAGGGCTTGATGCTGATTTCTCAAATGTTTTACATGCAAAAGATGGTGTATTAACTGGACTTGTTGGTGGAGATATGATGTTTGATTATTCTAAAGGGGATATGATACAAAGAATTCAAGGTCTTTTAGGAATCACTAAAGCACAAACTTTGGTTGTAGGTGATGGAGCAAATGATAGAAGTATGTTTGCTCACGCTGATAAAAGAGTTGCATTTATGGCTCATGATATTCTAAAAAAAGAAGCAAATATAATCATAGATGAAAAAGATTTAACTTTAATATTGGATCATATTTAAATGACATTAAAACAAAAGCTTGATACTAAACAAAGATTAACATTAGAAGATGGTATCGCTTTATATGATATGGATTTATTAGAATTAGGAAAATATGCCAATATTATAAGAGAAGAAAAATTTGGTAAAAAAACTTACTATAATGTAAATCGTCACATAAATCCAACAAATATTTGTAAAGATGTTTGTCAGTTTTGTGCCTACAGTTCAAGTCGTAAGAATCCAAATCCTTATGCTATGTCACACGATGAGATTTTAGATACTATTGAAAATAGTGTAAAGAATGGTATAAAAGAGGTGCATATAGTTTCAGCTCACAATCCAGATACTGGACTTGATTGGTACTTGGAAGTTTTTAAAAAGATTAAAGATAAGTATCCAAATCTTCATGTAAAAGCTTTGACTGGTGCTGAGATACATTTTTTATCACAAGAGTATAATTTAACACATGAAGATATTATCAATAAAATGATTGAATATGGTGTTGATTCTATGCCTGGTGGTGGTGCTGAGATTTTTGATGAAGATGTTAGAAAAAAGATTTGTGGTGGAAAAGTTACTTCAGACCAATGGCTAGATATTCATAGAATTTGGCATAAAAAAGATAAAATGAGTAATGCAACTATGCTTTTCGGACATATTGAAAGCAGAGAAAATAGAATTGATCATATGATAAGATTAAGAGATTTACAAGATGAAACAAAAGGTTTCAATTCTTTTATCCCTTTAGTTTACCAAAGAGAAAACAACTATTTAAAAGTTGAAAAAGACTTAACAGCACAAGAGATTTTAAAAACATTTGCAATAAGCAGACTTATGCTTGATAATTTTCCTAGTATTAAAGCATACTGGGTTACATCAACTGTAAAGTTAGCTTTAGTAGCTCAAGAGTTTGGGGCAAATGATTTAGATGGTACTATTGAAAAAGAGTTAATTAATAGTGCGGCAGGAGCTGCTAGTGCAAATGGTATAGCAGAAAATGAATTTATAGGCTTAATCAAAAATAGTGGATTTATCCCTGTTGAACGAGATAGTTTATATAATGAAATTTAATTTATAAGTAAGGTAATTAAAAATGGCAATAGATAGTGTATATTCCTTAAATATTGAAAGAGCAGTTTTAAGCTCAATTCTTTTTAATCCTGAACTTATAGAAGATGTTTTAGGGATTATTAAACCTACAGACTTTTATCTTTTTGCTCATCAAAAAATCTTTGAAGTTATGGAACAATTAAATCAAGCTGACCTACCTATAGATGAAGAGTTTATCAAAAAAAGAGTTAGTAGTAAAGATGTAGATGAATCTATAATTATAGAAATATTATCTTCAAACCCTACTCCAAATATTATAGAGTATGTTAGTGAAATAAAAGATGGTGCTGTTAAAAGAGAATTAGCAACATTAGCTACTGATATTCATAAAGTTACTGTTGAAGAGGAACTTCCAGCTCCTGAGGCTGTTGATTTTATTCAAGGTAAACTTTATAAAATCACAACTGATAGTTCAAGTAGTGAACTAAAAAATATGCAAACTATCACAAGTGATACAGCTGCACATATGAAAAGAATGAAAGAGCAAGGTACAGGTCATCTTATTGGTGAGACTACTGGATTTGATGCTTTAGATATAAAAACTACAGGTTTTAATGAGGGTGATTTAGTAATTATTGCTGCTCGACCTGCTATGGGAAAAACTTCATTTGTTTTAAATACTGCATTGGCAAATATTGAAAATAATGCTGGTGTTATATTCTTTTCACTAGAGATGCCAGCAGAACAACTTATGATAAGATTGTTAGCTTCTAAGACAAGTATTCCACTTCAAAACCTTAGAAAAGGTGATCTAAATGATGCTCAATGGAGTACAGTAACTACAGCTATGGAAGATTTAAATACTAAAAAACTTTTTGTTGATGATAACGGAAGTGTAAATATAAATCAACTAAGAGCAAGAGTAAGAAAGATTGCTGGAAACAAAGAAAATAATATTAAAATGGTAATAATAGATTACCTTCAACTTATGCAAGGTACTAGTGGAAAAGATAGACACCTTGAAGTTTCTGAGATAAGTAGAGGATTAAAGATGTTAGCAAGAGAGATGAACTTGCCCGTACTTGCTCTTTCTCAGCTAAATCGTGGACTTGAAAATAGACCTGATAAAAGACCTATGTTAAGTGATATTAGAGAGTCTGGTTCTATTGAGCAGGATGCTGATATTATTATGTTTGTTTATCGTGATGATGTTTATAAAGAGAGAGATGAACAAAGAAAAGAGAAAGAAGCAAAAGACAAAGGCGAAACATATAAAAGTGCTTTTGTAAATAATCTTGTAGAAGAAGCTGAAATTATAATTGGAAAACAAAGAAATGGACCAGTTGGAACAGTTAAACTAGACTTTCATAAAGAGCTTACTAAGTTTGTAGATAAAGACAATCCTTATAACAACAGTGCTCCAGTAGTTACTACTATGGATATGGTTGATACTGTTCATGATACTAATGTGGATATACCTGATATTGGGATTTAAGTAAATTATATTTATT
>CAYUNC010000004.1:0-42935 GCA_964445915.1 uncultured Arcobacter sp. | reverse complement strand
ACTAGCCTTTTATTCTAACATTCTTAAATGTTGCACTTATGACTTGAATCTAGGTAAAATCACATTTAATGATAGTCATCGAGCTACAAGATTTAAGAAAAGTCGTGATGAAAGTATTATATCACTAGGTGATAAAGAAGAAAAAATAGCTAGAACAACTTCATATATACAAGCAAGAGAAATAATAGCAGATTTAACTACTAAGAATAGTCCTAACTATGATAAGCAATATGGTTTAACAACTTTTTATATTACTACAGAAGTTAAATGATTTAGAAATATAAAAGTATACCTACGGCAACAAATAAAGAAAATTTCATATAAAATCAATAGTTACTTTTCTTGAATGACCTAATAGCACCTAATAATGTTTATTCTAATTTAAACTATAAATAATATAAAAGATAAATAGTATACAGATAAGTAAGGCAATTGCAATTGATTTTTCTGTAATTGTTTCATCTGTATTCATATTTGTATTAATTTCAGACTTTAAAATACCATTCTCTTTATAGATAGAAATAAAATTCTTACTTCTTTCCTTTTCATTATCATAAACATAAAATAAATTAAATACAATTGCTGTACTTAAACATAATTTAAAAATATCATTAAAAGCATTATCTGGCTTATAAAAAATCATTATATATAATGCTATAAGTGCTGTAAGAAATAAAACTATCAATTCAGAAAACTTAATTCCTTGTAGTTTTGACAATATAAATTTATCTATTAATATTTTATTTTCATTACATATGTCCATATTCTTTATCTTATTATATAAATCTATAATTTTATTTGTTTTTCTTGTCGTATTTAATTCAATTAGTGTTTTAGATAAAGCTTCTTTATTTTTAATAACACTATTATTTATAATAGTTATCATTAGCTCTTCTTCATCATCTGTTCTTTTAAAAATTCTATCCATTAAAAAAGCGAGGATAATGACAAAAAATAATAAAGGTACAGCAATAGCATCATAATAATCATTGTGTATAATAGCATCATAAAAGAATATAAATGTTCCAACTAATAATGTCCAAAGAATACTACCATTGTAGGCATTACTTTTATCTACATTGAAATGTAGTAATACATTTGATGTTAAAATAAAAGCTGAACCTATTAGCATTTGAGGTGTAATTGTACCTAACCCTAGTAACCATAACCAAAGTATTGATAAAATAGCAGAGATATAAGATATAATATGTATTGATAATGATTTTGTTGTTAGTGCAACACCTTTATAATAATAAATTGTACCAATAGTTAGTACTAAAACACCATATACAACAATTAAAGTACTATTCATAAGTGTAAAAGTAAGTGAATAGTCAGTATTTAAATACCATACCATAAATGGTATCATTGTTATTAAAGATATTATCTTAGAATAAAAATTAGATAAAAATGGATATGAAGTTATATTTTCTTCTTTCATCTTGCTAGATAATTTAATTGTAAAAACAATAGATATAGCTAATAAAGAGGCAGATATAACAGGTAAAACAATAGATGTAAAACTAAAACTTTCTAGCTTAATTGATGGGTCATAGTTTAAAATAACAATACCAACAATAGCTAAAGTAAGTGTTAAATATTTTTCTAATGTCAAAGTTTCTTCTGACATTTTAAGTTTTACCAAAAATAACATTACTATTAATGGATATATTTGAAAGATAATTGAAGGTAAGTACATATTATTTGAATTATTAATACTATATATTAATAGTAAATGTGAAAGAGCAAAACCAATTCCACCAACTAATGAATAATTAATATACTTTTTAAAGAATATTAAATCATTCATACATCCTATCTTTTTAAAATAAACAAAATAACTTATTACCGATAATAATAATGCTAAACTTAAAAATGGTATCCCATCAAGACTATTGATAGTTAGAGCAGCTAAAACGGGAACTAAACTATATGTTACGCTGTCTATCAATGTATATAGTATTGCTTTTTTATCATTATTCATATTAAATTTATAACCTTTACTTTTAATATAACTATTTTACATATAAAATATGAAATAACTTCTTAAAGTTTAATATTTTAGATATAATCCCATAAATATAAGGAATAAATATTGAAAAAAACATTTTTATTAACTGATAAGAAAAAAGACCCACAAAGAGTATTGGATTCAATTAAAAATAATATAAGAAAATATATCAAAAGAGAAAAACGAAAACCTTTACCAGAGGATTCTAACTTTTGGAAGATTAATTGTAAATTCGGTAATACTGAAGAAACAGCTGTTGAGATTAGATTTGAAGATATGATGAAACATATCAATGAAGCTTCAGAACAAAATCTTGAAAGTTTTTATATAGAACTAATTGCTGAAGCTTCAACTATGAACTTTAAAAAGAAAGAGGTAGTTGAAAAAGAAGAAGAGGGTATTGATATGCCAGAAGATATTATGGAAGATGAAGTAGTAAGTGAAGACACAAACTAAAACTAAAAATCTGCATCCTAGAAATCTTCATAATTCAAATTATGATTTTGATACACTTGTTGTTAGTGAGCCAAAATTAAAAGAATTTGTATGTGAAAATAAATATGGAAATATATCTATAGACTTTGCTAATCCAAAAGCTGTATTTACTTTAAATAAAGCACTTTTAAATCATTTTTATAAGATAAAGAATTGGGAATTACCAACAGATTATTTGGCACCTCCTATTCCTGGACGGGCTGATTATATTCATTATATTGCTGATTTATTAGCTAGTTCTAATGGTGGAGTTATTCCAAAAGGTGATACTATTAAGGGACTTGATATTGGGGTTGGTGCAAATTGTATTTATCCTATAATTGGCTCTGTATCTTATGGTTGGAATTTTTTAGCTACAGATATAGATAAAGTATCAATTGAAAGTGTAAATAATATTGTAAATAATAATGATATTTTAACTAATAAAATTCAGGCTAAATTACAACCAAATAAGAATAATATTTTTGTAGATATTATAAATCCTGATGATAAGTTTGATTTTACAATATCAAATCCACCTTTCCATAAAAGTGCAAAAGAAGCAAGTGCTTTAAATAAAAGAAAAGTAGAAAACTTAACTAAAACAAAAGTGAATAAAGCTGTTTTAAATTTTGCTGGACAAGCAAATGAATTATGGTGTGATGGTGGAGAGATAGCATTTATTAAAAAGATGGTAAATCAAAGTGTAAGATTTAGAAATAATTGTTTATGGTTTACAACTTTGGTATCTAAAAAAGATAATTTAGAAACAATTTATAAATTTCTAAGAAGTGTAAATGCTACTGAATATCAAACAATTGAGATGACTCAAGGAAATAAAATAAGCAGATTTGTAGCTTGGACATTTTTAACAAAAGAAGAACAAAAAAACTGGAGAAAATAATATGAAATTAAATATAACAAAAATTGCTAATGTAATACTTTATATGATAAATAATAAAGTGGCACAACTAAATGATAAGAAACTTGCAATCTTACTTTTTCTAATAGACTATCATCATCTTGAAAATTGTGGAGATAAGATATTTGGAGAGGTTTATAGAAAAGCCAAGAGAACTCCTGAGCCTGAAGTATTGATTGGTATCTTTGATATCATTGCTAATAGTGATGACTTAGATGATGACGATGAAAGACTATATATTATTCAAGAACTTTTAGACCATTTAGATATAGAAGTTTTAACAAAAGAAAAATATATAGAATTAAAGTTTCTTAAAATGGAAGAAGATTTTGATGAAGATTTATTTACAAAAGAAGAGATGAAAACTATTGATAAAATTGTAACTAAATATAAAGAAGAGACACCAAGAAAGATGGCAAATGTATGTTTTTCAATTGATAAAGTTAGAGAAACTGGTATAGGTGAAGTTATTATTTAATTTGTGAAAAGATAGAAATATTATACTTTCATACTTGGATTTAATTTTACTAAAACCAAGTCAGCTATAATATTTCCTAATAAAGTTAAAAATGCACCAATAATTAAAATCCCCATAATAACAGGATAATCTCTACTTAAAGCACTTTGGAAAAATAATAATCCCATACCATCAATACTAAAGATGGTTTCAAGTATCACACTACCACCTATAATCCCTGGTAAACTTAATCCAAGAAGTGTAATAACAGTAGGGTAAAGATTTGGTAAAATATAAAATCTTAATAGTTGTTTTGTAGTTAAATCACGAGATTTTGCCCAAAATATATAATCACTTTTTAATATCTCAATAGTAAGTGAGCGAATATATAATATCAAACTACCAATACCACCAAAAATAATAATACTAATTGGTAAAATTAAATGCCAAGCTGTATCAAGATAATAATCAAAAGTCCCTTTAGTGATATCACCACTATGAAGTCCAGAAATTGGCAATATATTATAAGTAACAGAAAGTATAAGTACACTCATTAATGCAAGATAAAAAGATGGTACAGAAAAACTTAAAATTGCTAATTGTCCTACAAATTTATCAAAAATACCATCTTTATTTAAAGCTGATTTGATACCTAGATATAAAGATAGTAAAAAGATAAAGAACATTGCGATGATATTGATAACCAAAGTTATTGGTAACCTTTGTATAATCTCATCTTTTACCATCTGTCCACTACTAAAAGAGATACCAAAGTCAAGTTGTATTATATTTGTTATCCATGAGAAAAATTGAATATATAAAGGTTTGTCTAATCCATATATTTGTTTTAGATGTGCTATGTTTTCAGGTGTAATATTTGGATTTAGTTCTCCACTTGCAAAAAAACTATTAGGTGCTAAATTGATAGCTAGAAAAGAAATTAAGCTAATGATAAATAGCATTATAATAAGATATAATAGTTTTCTAAAGAATATTTGCATAAGGATATTATACCTAAAATGATTGGAATTGATATAGTAGTAATCAGTAGAATTGAAAAAATGACTGAGAAATTCGGAACAAAAGCACTAAAAAGATTTTTAACAAAAAAAGAGATACTTTTAGCTAAAACTCCATCTAGTATTGCTGGATTTTGGGCAGTAAAAGAAGCAGGTAGTAAAGCTATAGGTACAGGAATTGGAAGTGAATGTAGCTTTTTTGATATGAAAATAAGTAAAACAAAAAGTGGACAACCAAAACTAAAATATAGTAAAAAAATAAGAAAGAAATTTAATATAAAAAAATCATCAGTAAGTATTACTCATGATGGTGGATTTGCTATTGCTGTTGTTGCTAATACACTAAAAAAATAATAGTTATTAAATATTTTTTACTAAAGCAATCTCATTACATATTGGGAAATGTTTACATTTAATACAGTCAGCCCATATCTTAGGATTTGGAATATTTTCTTTCTCTATCACTTTAAAATCAAAGTTTTTAAATAATGCCTCTTGATAAGTTAAAACTAAAATCTCTTTTAGATGTAAATCTTTAGCATCTTGAATTGCATGCAATATTAGTTCTTTCCCTAATCCTTGTTTTCTAAAGTTTTTACCAACTATTAAACTTCTTATTTCACATAAAATTGTAGTATGAATATGAATAGCAACAAAACCTGCTAAAATACCATCAACTTTTACAGCAATATATGAACGGATAGTTGTTGCCATCTCCCCTTCATCTCTACTTAAGATATTACCATTTTCAACATCATCTACAACTAAGTTTTGCATATCTTTTATATCAAAAACTTTTGGTCTAAAAAACTCAATATTCATTAAATAGAACCTTGAAATAAATAATTAGATATTTTCTTTTCTAATTGTTCTATCCCTTTATTTTTTGAATTTGAGATAAAGATACCTTCAGGATTTGCTCTTTTTAGTTTTCCTAAATCATTTTGCTTTAGTTTATCTATCTTTGTAAAAGCATTTATAATGATTTGGTCACCCCTTTTAATATGATTTAAAAACTCATCAACACTTTTATCAATATCTAAATCTACATGTCTAGCATCTATTAGATGTACAAATATTTGCAATGATGGTCGTTTTTCTAAAAACTCTGTTAAGTTATTATGCCAATCTTTTTTTATAGATTTAGATACTTTTGCATAACCAAATCCTGGTAAATCTACAAATCTAGCATAGTAATATGGAGTTTCCTCTTTTGTAGTTTCATTATCATTTTTAAACTTTATATCAAAATAATTAATAAGTTGTGTCTTTCCTGGTGTTGATGATGATTTTGCTAAACTCTTTCGTTTTGTTAGAGAATTTAGTAAAGAACTTTTACCAACATTACTTCTACCTAAAAAGGCAATCTCTGCCATATCTGGACTAGGGCTATCATGAATACTCTGTGCAGAAGTTGAAAATGAAGCTTCAATTAATCTCATTATTTATCCTTAACTTTCATTTTAAAAGTGAATTTTACAGGCTTGTCTTTTTGACCTTCAATATTTGCATTTCCACTTTTTTCATCAAGAAATATTTTATCGCCAATTAAAACTCTACCATCTTTTATATCTTCTAAATATCCATTTCCTACAACAATATATTTAAAATCTAAAGGATAATAATGTATTTTATCCCCTTTACCTTTAATAACAGATGTTGGACTTGTTAAACTAAATGATGCATTTCCTATTGCAATATATTCTTCTGCTATTGTTTCTTGATTATTCTTAGATGGAAGTGTTTTTATTGTCAGTTTGTCACAGATAATAAAATCTTTTTGCTTAATCATTTTTACATTTCCAGTAAAGATTGTAATATTCTTAGATTTATTAGATACGAATTTATCAGCAGTAATATCTACTGTTACTGTATCTGAGAATAGTAATATAGTAAGACTCAATATAATTAATAGTTTTTTATTCAATTTATTTACCTTCAGTTTCTAATTTAAACTTTGCTCTATTTGACCTAATTATACCATCTTTTCCATCAAAATATAAGTTTTCACCTACTAATGAATTGTTAGAATTTTTTATATGAAACTTATGAGAATTCTTACCTATTTGAGAAACTATATTATAATTTAATAAGGGTGTAGTTAATATAAATTCATTATCTCTATTAAAAATAACATTATTTAGAAAAGTAAGTTGATTACCTTTTTTTAATATATACTTTGATGTTATTGTATCAGTTAATATCTCTTTAGACTCTTGAGATTTCAATACTATAGTAGCATCAAATAATTCATCTTTATTTTCATAGTGTAATGCTTTTTGTGATTGAACTACTTGAGTTACCTCTTTATCATTTATATCATACATAATAGAATCTAAAAAAGTTATACTAGGTAATTCTTTTGTCTTTTTACTTAAAGGAATATTTGTAAATATTGTAGTAACTGTTAATAAAGTTACTGAAATAATAAGAAGAGAAAATACAAATAGTTTTATAGCCATATTTTATAATATTCCTCAATAATATTATCATTTTTGCAAAGATATTCAATCATCTCTCTAACTGCCCCATCTCCACCATTTGCTTTACAGGTGATATTCACTTTTTCTTTTATATAATTAACAGCATCATTTGGAGCAAAAGATATACCAGCTTTTTTTGACATTTTTAAATCATTTAAATCATCACCAATAGTTGCTACTTGTAACCAATTTAAATTTTCTTCTTTTAAGATATTTGCAAGAACTTCATCTTTGTTATGAATACCTTGATATAGATGAGTGATACCTAAATCTTCTGCTCGTCTTTGAACTAATTTAGATTTTCTTCCCGTGATAATAGCTACTTTTTTGCCCATTTTTATCCAAGTTGCAATTGCTAAACCATCTTTAACATCAAAGTTTTTTAGTTCATCACCATTTGAAGTATATATGATTTTGCCATCTGTTAAAGTTCCATCAACATCTAAAACTATTAGTTCTGTCATAATTTATAAAATACCTTTTGTACTAGGTATTCCTAACTTTTCATTTTTAGCTAATGCTCTTCTCAGTGCTACAGCAAAAGATTTAAAAGTAGCTTCTAAAATATGATGTTTATTTGTACCTCTATCATTTATTATATGACAAGTTAATCCACTATTTATAATCAAAGCTTGAAAAAATTCTTCTACAAGTTCAGTATCAAACTCTCCAACCTTTCCAAAAATATCAACTTCATAAACTAAAAATGGTCGGTTACTTAAATCTAAAGCACAAGTTGTAGCTGATTCATCCATTACAACTGTTGCATTTCCATATCTTTCAACATTTTCAATAGGAAATATCTCTTGTTTAAGTGCTTGACCTAAAACAATACCACAATCTTCAACACTATGATGAGCATCAATATGTAAATCACCACTACAAGATAATTCTATATCAATAGTACTATGCTTACTAAAAGATTCAATCATATGGTCAAAGAATCCAATACCAGTATCTATTTTAGATGTACCAGTACCATTTATATCAATTTTACATTTAATATTTGTCTCTTTTGTTTGTCTCTTTAGTTCAGTCATATTTTACCCCTTTTATTATTTTGCTATTATCATAGCTCCAGCTAAGTCATTGTTCATTTTAAAGTCTTCTGCTTCTTTTAAACTTCTAAATCCACTAATCCATACTCTATTAATATTAGTATTGTTATGATAACCTTTTTTAACAATAGCTTTATATCCATCATCCAAAATAAGATTAAATTTTCTCACTGTTATATTTGCACCCTCAAGTCTTGAAAATGCACCAACTTGTACATAGTAATTATTAACAGTTGCAACAGCATTTCTCTCTTCATCAGTCGTAGCAATCTTTGCATTAAATCCTAAAATAGTAACTTGAACATTTGCTGTCCCTTTTTTTACCATATCAATTTTATATGCTGCTGTATTTGATAAATCAATAATTCTACCTGTAACAAAAGGACCTCTATCATTTATCCTTACAACTACAGTTTTACCATTGTCTTTATTATATACTTTTACCATTGTATTCATAGGTAAAGTTTTATGTGCTGCTGTCATTGCATACATATTGTATGTTTCACCATTTGAAGTTAGTTTTGCATGAAAGTCTGGTCCATACCAAGATGCAATACCATTTAAGTCGTCTCCTACTTTGGCAAGTGTAGGATAGTATCTTTTTCCTGCAATTACATAAGACCTCATAGTTGCACGGTGCATAGCTTTACTATTACGGATTTTTTCAGGTGCAATTTTTGCATATGTCTTTTTATATGCTTTATATGGTGAAGATGAATATATTGTTTTAGTACACCCCGAAAATAAACTTATTAGTGCTAGTAGCCCAACAGTTTTAATTATGTTTAATAACAATTTTATCTCCTATATTTATCAAGCTTGTTTTTATATTATTATCTTTTTTTAGTTTCTTTAATTTAATTTTATATTGTCTAGCAATTTTACCTAAACTATCCCCATTTCTTACTATATAAATAATATCTCTTTTCACTAATCTAGGATCTACGGGAATAAGTAGTTTTTGATTTATGCTTAGAAGATTTGATTTTAACTTATTAAACTTTTTAATTAGTGAATATTTAATCTTATATCTTCTAGCAATCTTAGCCAAACTATCACCTGATTTAACTCTATAAACTTCATGTAATGTTGGTTTAATACTATGAATATTTAGATTAAATCTTGTAAGTGTAGAATAGGGTATATGTATGCTATATAGTGTTTCTTCTGGTGGTATAATATTTTGTTTGATATGTCTATTTAAGTTTTTTAATCTTGTGTAAGATATACCTATAACCTTAGCGATACTTCGTAAATGTAAACCACCTTTTACATTAACTGTTGCTATTGGGTCTGTAATACCTCTATTTAAAAGATGTGTATTGTCATCTGATATAAGAAATTCACTATTGTTCATCATTGCTAAAGTGATAATCTTTCTAATATACATACGACTCTCTTTAGGTATATATTGTCTACTTATTTTTTTTTGTTTTATAAGAATTTGATTTATATCTGGCTTATATTTCCATTTTAAAACTATTTTATATATTTTATTTATCTCACCAAATTTAACTTTCTTTTGTTGATAAGCTCTAATTGTTTCTCTATATTGATGCATTGTTTTATCTTTACGACAACTATTATGCTCACAATACATATCTAATGTTGCTCGTGTAAGTCCTTCTATAATTCTACCCTCACCACAGTTATAAGCAATTGCAGCTATATACCATTTACCAAATATTTTATGTAAGTATTTTAGATATTTTACAGCAGATTGTGTAGATTTAACTATATCCATTCTTTCATCAACATAGTCATTTACAGTAAGTCCAAATCTATGACCAGTTCTTGGCATAAATTGCCAAAGTCCCATAGCTTTTTTATGTGATTTTGCATGTAATATAAAATTTGATTCTGCCATTACTAGATAAAGAAAAGCTGATGGAATATTGTTTTCTTTTAATATCTTTTTGATTTGAGGTACGAAAAGATGGGCATTATTAAGCTTTTTTGTATAGTCATTTTTTGTTCGTGCAAGTCGCTTCTTATATGCATCTTGTAAATAATAGTTTGTGATATACTTTGAATCAATATCTAACTCTTCTAAAATGCGTAAGTCGTTTTGTAAAAAACCTGTACTTACAAGCGAAGCTTGAATAGTTGAAAAACATAGTAATAATATAAATAATAATTTGTACATAGGCAGGATTATATCTAATTTATGCTAGAAAACTCATTAAATAATTTTTTAGCATTTAAAGTTGTAATATTTTCAATATCAATTTTATTTAAATCTAAAAGTTCAGCTATTTTTTGTGCTATATCATTTGTATATTTAGGCTCATTTCTTTCACCTCTAAAAGGGTGTGGTGTCAAATATGGAGCATCTGTTTCTAGTATAAGTTTATCTTGAGGAATTTGAGGAAGTATCTCTATAAGTTTTTTTGCATTTTTAAATGTAACTACTCCACCAATACCAAAATAAAAACCATAATCGGATAATTCTAAAAGATGACTACTAGCATTAAAACAATGTAAAACACCACCAACTTCATTTGCATTATATTGTATTAAAATTTCTTTACTATCATTTGATGCTTCTCTAATATGTATGATAAGAGGTTTTTGTACTTTTTTTGCAAAGTTAATTTGTGCTATGAAAATATCTTTTTGTAATTGAATATTTTGCTGTTTTTCTTCTTCATTATCAGGAAGTCTAAAATAATCTAATCCACACTCTCCAACAGCAATACATTTTGGGTGAGATGCATACTTTTCAAGTAAATTTATATCAAAATTATCACAATCATATGGGTGAATACCAACAGCAAAGAAAACTTCATCATATTTTTCACTTAATTTTACGGCAGTAGGTAGGTCTTTTGCACTAGCCCCTGGAATTAAAAAAGCTTTAACTCCACTTTGTAGTGCATTTTGAATAACAGTATCTATATCGTCTTTGTATCTTGAATCGTCAAGATGACAATGTGTGTCTATTATGATAAGTTATAGACCCATCTGTTTTTTAATATCATCTAATAAATTTGGTAATTTATCCATCTCATCTCTTTTTATCCAAGTATCTATCCCAAAATTTTTAAATGCATCATAATCTTCTGGGTCATCAACAATTGAGATTGATGTGTACTTTTCATTACACAAATCATGTTTTTTCTCTTCATAATCAAATATTGTATTAATATCTAAAATTACTACATCAGATTTATCATCACAACCACTATGAATAAAACAAATTTCGTAACCTTTAGCTTCAACATCTTCAAAACTTACTATTTTCATAATTTATCTCCAACTTTTTATATAATAATATTGTAACAAAAATTTACTTAATATTATAAAATGTATCTAGCAGTATCTTCATTTTCTACTAAACTATCTAACTTTTCATGTACTAAATCTTTAGTTATGACTATGGTTTCACCACTTTTTTCATCAGCATCAAAACTAATATCTTCAAGAACTCTTTCAATTACAGTATGTAATCTTCTTGCTCCAATATCTTCTGTTTTTTCATTTGCATTTACACTTAATGTTGCAAAAGCTTTTATAGCATCATCGTCAAACTTTAAAGTAACACCTTCAACATCAAGCATTGCTTTATATTGTTTTAGAAGTGAATTTTTTGTATTTGTCAAAATCTGATATAAAGCATCTTCATCTAAAGGATTTAGTTCAACTCTTAATGGAAATCTTCCTTGAAGTTCAGGTATTAAATCACTTGGTTTGCTTACATGAAATGCTCCAGCAGCAATAAAAAGAATATGGTCAGTTGAAATTTGTCCATACTTTGTTTGTACTGTACTACCTTCAACTATTGGAAGTAAATCTCTTTGAACACCCTCTTTACTTGGGTCTTGATTGTTATTTTTGCTTGTAGCAATTTTATCTATCTCATCAAGAAAAATAATTCCACCATTTTGTGCTCTTTTTAAAGCCTCATTTCTGATAGCTTCTTCATCAAGTAAGTTATCACTTACCAAGCCTCTTAACATCTCTTTTGCAACTGTTATTGTAACTTCTTTTTTGATAGTTTCTTTATTCATCTTTCCAAGCATACTATTAAGACTTTCACTCATTGCACTCATATCCATAGGTAAGTTTGAATCAACAATCTCTACATGTGTTTTTTTAGGAAGTTCTATTGTTATTGTTTTATCATCCATGCTTCCATCAAGTAGTTTCTTTTCCATTACATTGTATGTTTTTATAAAAGATTCTTTTGCATTATCTGTAGCTGTATCAGGTAAAGGAGGTACTAAAATATTCATAATATGTTTTATGATTTCATCATCAATATCATCTTTGATTTTTTCTTCAAACTCTTTTGTAACTAAATTTACAGATTCAAAAACTAAATCTTTTATCATAGATTCAACTTCACGACCTACATATCCAACTTCAGTATATTTACTAGCTTCAACTTTTACAAAAGGTAAATCCATCATTTTGGCCATTCTTCTTGCTATTTCAGTTTTTCCTACCCCTGTACTTCCAATCATAAGAATATTTTTTGGCATAATCTCTTCTTGAAGTTCTTCACTTAGTTGCATTCTTCTATATCTATTTCTTAATGCAATTGCTATTGTCTTTTTTGCATCTTTTTGTCCAATGATATAATCATCTAAATATGATACGATTTGTTTGGGAGTCATATTCATTATTTTTTATCCTTATCTAATGTTAGAGTTTTGATATTTTGATTTGTATAGATACAAAGTTCACCAGCTGTCATTAAAGATTCTTTTACTAACTCTAGTGGTTCTAAATCTGAATGTTTTTTTAATGCCCTAGCTGCTGCAATTGCAAAGTTTCCACCACTACCAATACTTGCTAAACAACCATCTTCAGGCTCAACAACATCACCAGTTCCACTTAAAATAAAGATATGATCTTCATTTAAAACTAACATCATTGCTTCAAGTTTTCGCAAACTTCTGTCTTTTCTCCACTCTTTAGAAAAATTAATAACAGATTTTAATAAATCACCTTTTGTAGTTTCCAAATGTGTTTCAAACATATCAAATAGATTAAATGCATCAGCAGTGCTTCCTGCAAATCCAGCTAAAACTTTATCTTTATATAGTGTTCTTATTTTTGTAGCATTATTTTTTAGAACAGTATCTCCAAAAGTAACTTGACCATCTCCACCAATTACAGCATCACCATTTTCACTTTTATAAGCAAGTATTGTTGTTGCATCAAACATTATTTTAACTCTTCAATAACATCAATCTTTACTGTTGCATGAATACCATGACCTAATTTACAATCAGCTTCATAAATACCAATAGTTTTAATCTTTGTTGTTAAATGTACTTGTTTTTTATCAATAGCTATATCAAATTTATTTAATTCTAATGCTACCTCTTTATTTGTAACAGTACCTATTAGATGACCATTTGCTCCAACTTTATGTTTGATAGTAAAGATAGCAGCTTCAATTTTTTCTTTAGAATCATTTGCTATTTTTATCTCTTTTGATTCATGTTCAGCTCTAATAAGTACACCTTTTTCCCACTCTGCCATCACTTCAGCAGTAGCATGTCTTGCATGTCCTTTTCCAACTAAGAAGTTTTTACCATAACCATCTTTAACTTCTTTAACTTCACCAACTTTACCCAAGCCTTTAACATCTTTTATTAATAATACTTTCATTTGTAATCCTATTTTTAAGTTCTCTATTGTACAATAATTTTTTTAAAGGATAGATATATGAAAAGTATAAATATGATAAATGATAGATTAATTGAGATTAGAGATGAAGTAATGATGCTTGTAGATAATCAAAAAATGTCATTAACAGACAAAAATATACAAATGCAACCATTAGTAGAAGAAAAAAAAGTATTAGAACATACTTTAGTTTATTTAGAAAAAATTAAAAATACAAATTATAAAGGTTTATGTCAAGGGGGTTGAGTTTAAAACTCAACCTTTTTTAAACCTCTTTTTTACATGCATCTTTTTTTATATTATCTAATTCATTAAATACCTGATCTAGAGAAACTAATAGTTCTTCAGATATATTTCTAAGTTCAAAGTTTGATTCTTTTTGTGAATCAGCATTAATATAATCTTGTACAGACTCATGAACTACAGTATGCATATGTTTCAAGTTTTCCCATGACTCAGATTTTGTAAATACTCTATGACTTTGTTCTGATTCTTTTATCCATTTACCAAGACCACAATCAGTTGATTTAGTTACAGTCCACTGCTTATAATTACCTAATTTAGCAAAGTTTGCATCTACAAAAGCAATATGGCTATTTTTAAGTTTTGCAATAGTATTTACTAACTCTACATCACAAACACTAGATTTTATCTCTTCATCAAATACTGCATGAGATGATGCTTTTACTAAGTTTTCTGATAAGTCTTTGATATCACTTGCTAAGTTATTGATTTGAGATGAAGCTTGTGCATTTTCTTGAGTAACTTTATCTAAGTCATTAATAGCACTATTAATTTGTATCATACCTGTAGTTTGTTCTTTAGAAGCTTTTGATACATCATCAATTATTATTTTAGTTTGAGATATTTTTTCATTTAGGTCAGTATATCCATCTATCATATTAGATGCAATAGTTTTTCCCTCATTTGCCTTTGTAGTAGCTGTTTCAACTAAAGCTTTAATCTCATTAGCTGCTTCAGCACTTCTAGAAGCTAGATTTCTAACCTCTTGTGCAACAACTGCGAAACCTTTTCCAGCTTCACCTGCTGTTGCTGCTTCAACTGCTGCATTTAGTGAAAGAATATTTGTTTGGAATGCAATTTGGTCAATAATACCAATAGCATCATTAATAGCAGTTACTTGAGTATTTATCTCTTCCATTGATAATGATGTTTGATTTGCTAAATCTTGTCCATGATTTGCTGTTGTTGTTACTTGAACAGCTAAATCAGACATAGTTGATATATCTTGACCACTTTTCTTAATATTACTTGTAATCTCTTCAACAGAAGCAGCAGTTTCTTCTAAAGCTGCAGCTTGCATATTTGATGAATTAGATAAATTTTGTGCAGAAGAAGTTAATGTATAAGTATTTTTATTTAGTGAATCACCAGCATTTGATATTTGTGCTAAAAGTTCAGATATATTTGTTCCTAGTAGTTGACTAGATTTTAATAATGAACCAAAATCACCATACATACCCATAGTATCTTCAGGACATGTTTTATAGTTAAAGTTACCAGAACCAAAACCGTCTAGGATTTTATTTATAACATCAAACTTTCTTTTTGCATCAACTAGCATAGTATTAATATTGTGTCGTAGTTTTTCAACCTCTTTAGTTGCTCCTACTTCTTTTAGATTATAACCGTAAAAACCATTTGCAACTTTACCCATAATATCATCAATCTCTTGTACAACTTTTCTATCTTGTTCTATAATCTTTTCAGTTTGAATAATTTTTTCGTTTATATGCATTGTCATTGTAGCAAATTCATCACTACCTCTAACTTCAATTTGTTTAATATAATCTTTTTCTCTAGTAGCATATTGTAGAAAATATCCAAGACCTTCTTCAAAAATAAATAGAGATTTTAGAATTCTAGATACTATAATCGAAGCAATAACTAAAACAAAAATTACGCCTGCACCAACAGAAATCAGGAAAAATGATAATAAAACTAAAGCATCATTTTTAATTGAATTTACATTTTTTAATAAAATACTTGCTAACTTATCATCAACTTTTTTAAGTTTATTAATTTTTGAAGTAATTTGAGTAAACCAATATCCAGCATCAGTATTAAAACCACCAATAGTTTTAGCACCCATAGATACAGCTCTCATTCTTGTTACTTCATCTACTGCTTTACCTTTTACAGTATCATTGTAAAATTTAATATATGATGATTGAGCACTAGCTTTAAATGACACTAAAAAAGCATTTTGCTCTGTTATAAGTTTTGTCCACTTACCCTTCATACCAAATAAAAATTTATTTCTAGCAAATGTATTTGAACCAACAGCTCTTTCTATTCCAGCTCTCTCTTTTGACATCAAGAAGTTATAAAATGCATTTAAATCTTTTGTTTCATTTACATTAGTAGAAAGTCTCGCAACAGTTTTAACAAAGTCTAAAAGTGCACTATTTGTTCCAGTATAGTATTTAATTGCAACACCTGCTCCAACTTTTAATGCAGTTACATCTTCTCTCATTTTTTTAATTTTAATTAATTGGTCTAAAGCAATATTTAGTGTAGTTTTTACTGATGAAGGATATTGTGATAAATTATAGCTTTTTAAAGATTGTGTTAAAATTGAAATTCTATTATCTGTAAGTTTTCTTTGTGCTGGTAATTTTATAGCAAACTTCTTCCCTTTACTACCAATAAATCCAGCAGTTGCACCTCTCTCTTTTTGTGTTTCATGTAATAAATTTGAGATATTACTAGCTATTACTACAGATGCTTTAAGGTTTTCATCTGTTATTCTTAAGTTATCTCGTATATAATTCTCAACTTTTTTTAATTTACCTATTTTTTTAGTAATTGTGTCAAACCAATAAACAGAATCAATGCCAAAACCACCAATTTCAAAAGCTTCTAGCATAATTTTTCTGATACGATTTACTTCATCTATATCTTTACCTTTAACAGTTTTATTAAAAAAATCTTGATTTTCAGTTGTTGCATAGTAACTAAAAGTTTTTAGAAATGAATTTTGAGAAGAGATTAGTTCATTTAGTTTTTCCCTCATACCTTTTCCAAATTTATCACCACTTAAAGTATTTGCTCCAACAGCTCGCTCAATCCCAGCTCTCTCTTTAGATAATAAAAAGCTTGAATAAGCTGTTAAAGCTTGTGTGATTTTTGCATCATCTGAAAGTTTAGCAATAGATATAACTTCATCTAAAAATAAAGCATTCATATTTGTATAATAGCCTATAGCTTTTCCAGCAGTAATAGCTTTTGTATTTACTTTATCTCTTATAGCTTTTAAGTTTTTAAACTTATTAGTGGCTTTTTGTATATTTCCTTTAAATTTTACAGGATAATCTATGAAATTAATAGTACTTATAAATATACTCATATCTTTAAATTTAGTATTTGATAATTTTCTTTGGTTTGGTAATTTATCAGCAAACTTCTTACCGTCACTACCAATAAAACCAGCTGTCATACCTCTCTCTTTTTGTGTTTCATGAATAAATGCAGATATTTTTGTAGCTAATACTGTTAGTACCTCAATCTTTTGCATTTGAGAATATCTTTCATAACTTTGATATGATTGAATTCCTCCAAAAAATAATAAACCTATTAATGGAAATGATATTAGTAATAATAATTTTAATTTCAATGATAATCTATCTAAAAATTTCATTTAATAATCCTTTTATTTAAAAATTAACTTTATATATGATACAATAATAAAACTTAAAAAAACAGAAGGTTTCTAGATGAAAAAAATAGCAATTATTGATGACGAAAAAGATATTCTACAAGTATTAGAAAAATTTTTAATGAGAAGTGGTGAACTACAAGTTACAACTTTTAGCAATCCTATTGATGGATTAAAAGAAGTTCAATCTGGTGGATATGATTTAGTATTATTAGATATTATGATGCCACAAATGGATGGTATTGAAGTACTACAAAAAATAAAAGAAACTCATCCTGATATTCAAGTTATAATAATGACAGCATTTACAACACTTGAAAGAACAATTGAAGCACATAAATATGGTGCAAAAAACTATTTAACAAAACCATTTGATAGCTTAAAGCAAGTTCAAGATAAAGTTTTTAAAGCATTAGGTATCTAATACTTTAAAGACTATCTTTTAATATATATTCTATATTATTCTCATTTAAAAATTTCACAAATATATCAAAATATTCTATAGCTTCATCTTTATCATATGATGCTATAGAGATAACAGTAGTTCTTTTGTCACCATCCATTTGTGGTAGTGATGACATATCAATATGAGCAGGAATACTGTTCATACTATTTACAAGTTCATTTTCGCTTACATTTGCACTTAAAGTATATCTATATTTTGTTTTGTTATTTTGAGGATATAATTTATCCAAAGCTTCTATTATCATACTTTGTGACATACTTGGGAATCCAGGTGTAAAGAAAAATCTATTCTCTAAATAAAATCCAGGAACATTTGATACTACATTTTTTAATAAAGAAGCATCTAGTGGTAAAGAAGCCATATTTATTCTGTGAGGATAAGCATCATCTCCAAATTTATCCAAGATAGCTTTTTTTGCTCCTTGATTGACCTCCATTTTACCGTCAGTAAATACATTTGCAGATGATTGTCGTGTATAATCATCAGGAGTTGCACCAATACCACCAAAACAAAACATTACACTTTGTGGGTCACTTTTAATAAGTCTAAAAATATCTTCCATAAAAGGTGGCTCATCTTTTATAACAAATGAACCTTTTTGTTCCCAGCCTCTTTTTAATAGTTCATTATTTAGAAATGAAAAATGGGCATCTTTACGACGCCCATTTAAAAGTTCTGTTCCAATAATTACAGAATAAAAGTTCATTTATTCTTTATCAACTATATTTTAGTTTGAATAAATGCATCCATCTCATCAACAACAGCTTCAATACTTCTTTCACCACTTATCTTAGTAAGTAAGTTTTTCTCAGTATAAAATGCTTGAATAGCAGGTAATGGCTCTGTATATACTAACATTCTGTTATTAAATACTTCAACATTATCATCAGCTCCTCTAGCTCTACCTAAAACTCTATCACAAGCTATTTCTTCACTAACTTCAACTTCAATTACATTTGCCAATACAACTTCATCTTGAGTTGATAAATATTTATCTAGCTCTTCCATTTGTTCTGTACTTCGTGGATAACCATCAATAACAACAGTAGGTGTAGGTGCATTTATAATAGCATGTACTATTGTATCAATAACTATTTTAATAGGTACTAAGTTTCCATTACTAACATAATTATCAATCTCTTTACCTAATTCACTACCTGAAGCAACTTCTGCTCTAAACATCTCTCCTGTACTATAGTGAGTTATATCTTCATGTTTTTCTGCAATAAGCTCTGCATCAGTAGTTTTTCCACTTCCTGGTGCTCCAATAATTAAAAATAACTTTTTCATTTGTTTATCCTATTTTGTTTAATATTCAATCATTATAACAAAGTTTGATTAATAGACACTTGATATGGTACAATATTGAATGAATAATCTAATAAACTTTGAATATATTAATCAAAATGACAAATCTTTAACTGAGCTTTTTCTTTCAAATACCAATAAAAAGAAGTATATTTTAGGTATCAATAAACTAACAAAAAGTATTAAAAAGCATATCGAAGTAGATGGGGTAATAGATGATTTTACACGAGTACATACTTCAAAGAAAAAGCATATTTTACAAATAGATGATATTGATAAATCAAACTCTATAATTTTAAGTGTAGCAACAGGAAGTCCAATAGAGGTAAAAAAGTATTTAGATGAAAATGGTTTTACACATTTTAATTATCTTGGATTTTATAAATATTCAGCATTAGATTTAGTATCACCACCTTTTATTGATGATTTTGAAGAAGATTTTAGAAATAATTATGATCAATATGAAAAAACTTATAACCTACTAGAAGATGATAAATCAAGAGATATATTTACTAAAGTTATAAACTTTAAAATATCATATGATTATACTTTTATGGAAGAGTTTACAAATGACCATACGGGACAATATTTTGCAAAAGATATAGTCCCAGATATAAAAAATATAACTTTTTTAGATGGTGGCGGATATATAGGGGATACACTCCCAAGTATTATCAAAAACTATCCAGATTTTAAAAAGATTTATATGGTAGAGCCAAGTACTTTGCATATGGATATTGCAAAAAAGAATTTTAAAGATGTAAAGAATATTGATTTTATCCATTGTGGTTTATCAAATAAGAAAGTGGCAGTTAAAGAAGATGAAGATGAAGAAAAAATTACTTGTAATCATAACTTCCACGCAATAAACTTTGATACTATTGATAATATTGTAAAAGAAAAAATAGATTTTATAAAAATGGATATTGAAGGTGATGAACAAGATGCAATAGAAGGTGCAACTCAAACTATTAAAAAATATCAGCCAGTCTTAGCTATTTGTATTTATCATAAAGCTTGTGATTGGTATAAAATACCTCAAAAAGTTCTAGAGATTAATAAAAACTATAAAATATATATTCGTCATTATATGGAGGGGATTTATGAAACTGTTATGTATTTTATTCCAAAATAGAAATAACAGTAAATTATTGTATAATAATAAATAAAATCACAAATAAGGTAAATTTATATATGAATATAGAACAAAAACAAAGGAAAAATAACTTTAAAAAAGCTTTTTCATTAATGGAGCTGATGGTTGTTATTATCATCTTAGGACTACTTGCATCATTTGTATTGCCAAGTTTAACAGGAAAAAGTGAAGATGCAAAAGTGAAGCTTACTTGTGTTCAGATGAAAAGTATATCAAGTGCATTAAAGATGTATAAAATTGATAATTCTGCTTATCCTAAAACTACAGAAGGTTTACAACACCTTGCTGATAAAGGTTATTTTGAAGATAAAAAACAACCAAGAGATTCATGGGGTTCTGATTATATTTATTCTACAACTGATGATTCTTTTGAAATTTTATCTTTTGGGGCAAATAAAGAAGAGGGTGGAGAAGATGATGTTCTTTATTCTAAGTGTGGTGAAAAAAAATAGGTGTCTAAAAAGTCATTTACGCTTTTTGAGTTAATTATAGTTATAGGTTTAGTATCTATTGTTTACTATATGACGCTCTCGAATTTTAGCATCAAACAGCGTAAACTTGATACTATCACTTTAATAAATATAAAACAAACTTTACTTGAATTTGAATTTGAGAATAGTATTATACTGAGATGTATTGATGATGAAAAGATTGATTGTTTTGTTGAAATAGATGGTGAAATACAAGAAGAAAGGATTGAAAATCTTTTTAAAAATAAACCAGATGTTTATGAGTATTCTAAAGAGTTAAAAGATTTGGACTTTAAATATTTAGAACTAGAGAATATGGAAAGTTATCAAATATGTTTTGAGTTTAGCATAGATAAATATAGAAATAGTTCCCAACTTATAGTTGATACATTTGAAGATGTATTTATCTATGATGGTATATCAAAGAAGCCAACTAAAATTAAATATATCAATGATGTGGATTCTTATTTTGAAGATAAAATTAAAGAGGTAAAAGATGCTTTTTAAATATAAAGGTTTTGATAGTTCAGGTAAAAAAGTAAAATCAACTCTTGAAGCTTCAAGTATAAAAGAAGCTAAATCAAAACTTAAACTAAAAAAAATAATATATACTGAAATAAAAGAGAATAGTTTTACAATAAATAAATCTTTTTCATTTAAAAAAGTTTATAAAATCGACCCTTTAGTATTATCTGTATTAAGTCGTGACTTAAGTATCTATCTAAAAGCTGGAATCTCACTTTTAAATGCAATTAAACTTATAAATGAAAGATATAAAAAGGATAAAAAACTTAATCCATTTTTTGAATCTCTTGTGACATTTTTGGATGAGGGTAAAAACTTTTATACTTCACTAACTTTACAAAAATCTATTAAGTTACCAGAATTTTATTTACAATCTATACGAATAAGTGAAGATGGTGGAATATTACAAAGTGTTTTAGTGGAACTTGCGGACTATTTAAAAGAACAAGATATGATAAATAAACAGATTAAATCAGCAATGGCATATCCAATGTTTATACTTGGTGTTTCTATTTTAATGGTTGGTTTTATGTTGAGTTTTATTGTACCAAAGATTACTGCTATTTTTGACCAATATGACCAAGCATTGCCACCTATTACTGCTTTTGTAATAAAGGCTGGGGATTTTGTTAATGATTATTATCTTGTCTTGTTTATCGCCTTTTTTGCATTTGTATTTAGTTTTGGCTATATGATAAAAAAATCTGAAAAATTTAAATATACAGTTGATACAATCTTGCTAAAAATACCTTTTATAAATTCACTTATAGAGTTAGGTGAGCTTAGTCGTTTTGCTTATATGAATGCAATTTTAATAAAATCTGGAATACCAATAGTTCAATCTTTTAAATTAGGTGCAAATATTTTAAATAATGCTGTAATACAAAAGTTATTTAAAGATGCTAGTTTGCAAGTTGTAGAGGGTAAGAAAATGTCAACAATACTTGATAACTCAGAAATATATTCAGTAGATGTTGCTTTTATTCAAGCTATCGCAATTGGTGAAGAGACAAGTCAATTAAGCGAGATTTTGCAAAATCTATCAGAACTATATCAAGCATCAAATAAAGATAAAATAGATGTATTTTTATCACTACTTGAACCTATGTTTATGTTAATAGTTGGGTCTATTATTGGGTTTATAGTTGTTGCTATGTTACTACCTATATTTACTATGAATTTTTAGGATAAAGAAAAGTTATGAACTCTAAAAAAGGTATTATTTTATTAATCACACTTTTTTTTATATCTGCTATTTCTGTTTTAATTTTGCAAAATCTAGATGATACAAATAAATACATAGATGAATCAAATTCTCAAAATACAATATCACAAATTCAAATTACTATTCAAAATATCATAGATGAGGTACCAAAATATTTAAAAGGTAAAAGCAATGATGAACTTGATAAGATAATAGAAAATACCGAAAATGGGATACCTTTTCCTATTGGAAATATTGATATAATTTTGAGTATTAATGAAGTAGAGATACCGTTATTTAATGTAAACAAATTAACGCCTGAGTTAATGAATAGCAATGAATTTGTAGAGAGTATAAATAATGGATATGATTTTAAGAAAATTGTAGATAGCCATATGGAAAATAATAATACTTATACCAATCAAAAACAAATAGACCAAATAATGGATGAATATATAAAACTAACAAGAGACGAGAGAGCATTAGGATTTAAAGAAAATTTTACATTTATAGAAAGAAATAATAAAACAAGATTTTTTAAGTGTGATTGTACTATTACAATAGATAATACAAGTACCAAAATATCATTTGTATTTAATTTAGCAGAACCAACAAAGCTTTTAAGCTTTAATATAATTTAAAAGGTAAACATATGAAAAATAACCCAAATGATCCACTACATGGAATAACACTTGAAAAAATAATAACAGAACTTGTTGAACACTATGGTTGGGAAGAGTTAGGAGATAAAATCAATATAAAATGCTTTAATATTGACCCATCAATAAAATCAAGCCTAAAATTTATAAGAAAAGAATACTGGGCTAGAATAAAAGTCAATAAACTTTATATTAAGACTTTTCAAAAAAATACAGATAATATTCAATAAGATTTCTTTATAATTTAATCCTTTTGTATAACACTTATTGTGTTTAAGCCAACATATTGTATAATAAATAATAAAAAAATTTAATACAATAAATGGGATAGATTTGAATAATTATAAAAAAGTCTTTTTAAATACAAAATCATCTTTTTCTATTAATGAAAAAGTAGATATTATCTTATCCCCCGAACTTTACTGGGTTCATATCTTTGAGATACCTCTTAAAACGAAGAAAGATATTTTAAATGTATTGCCTACATATTTTGAAGATTATTTTGATGTTGAGGGTTATAAGTATTATACACTTAAGTTAGAGGGTGAACAATTTCTTTGTTTCGCTTATGACGAGAGTTTAATTGCTCAAAAAATTCATGATTCTAACTTGAAGTTAAGTCAAGTACAAAATATATACTTTGCTCAAAATGAATTTTCAAACTTAAACTCTTTTCAAATAGATGAACAATATCTTGCCTATCATGATAATATACTTCTAAAAATACCAAAGAATATTGCAGATATAAATAGTGCAACTCATATAGATATTGATATCATAGAACTGTCTGAACATAGTATATCAGTTAATAAAACAAATAAATATATTGATACTAAAAGTGTATATATATTGAGTTTTATTTTAATTCTAATTTCAGTTGTAAACTTTGGAAAGATTAGTTTAGTGAACAGTGCTATTGAGGATATTAAAAACAATAAAAAGCAAATTAAAAAAGACTATAATATGTTGCCAACAATGCTACAAACTAAGTCAGTAATCAAAACTTTGGAGAAAAAACAAATCACTCAAGTAAAATTAAGAGATAATTTGAAAAAAAGTTTTAAATCACAAGAAAGTATTAGAAGAGTATCTTTTAGAGATGGTGAGGTAAGTTATGAATAAAATAAACCCTCTTTATATATTGGCACTTTGTTTTTCAATAGCTATTTATTCAATTCTAAATTTAAAAACAACAAATGAACAATTAGAAACAATAAAAGACCAAAATAATAAATATCTAATATTAGCTACTAAATACAATTCGTTAAATAAAGCTTGGGGAGATAGTAGAGATATACAAAAAGTTTGTGAAAAAATCTTAAAAGTATCAAGAATAAAGAGTTCTAAAATAACTAAAAATGGACTAACTATGAAAATATCAATAGAAGAATTAACAAAAAAACAACTTGATATGTTTATAAACAAAATTTTGAATGAAACTATTACTATTATTAGGTTTTCTTTTACTAAAAATAGCTTAGAGATGGAAGTGGGCTTATAATGAAAATATTAAGACTTGTAGCCTTGGTTATCTCTTTTTTATTAGCAATAATATTTTTTTCACCTAAACAAAATTTATATTTTATGATGGAAAAGGAATTGAAAAAATATGATGTAATTATCTCTAATGAAAAGTTTAGTTTTTCAATGCTTGGATTTACTTTGGAAGATGCAACTTTGTATATCAAAGGGGTTAATGTAGCTACTTTAAATAAAGTAAATATTTCTTTATATAAAATAGATGTAGAGTCTGAAAATATAGGTTATGCAAAGACTTCAATAAACTTTGAAAACAGAAGTATTGGTATAGATTTAAAACCTAAAAAAGAATTTATAAAAAAATATAAAATAATTAAAAAATATTTTAAAAAACAGAAGAATGGAGTTTATAAATATGAATATAAACTTTTCTAATATGATTAAGCAATCTATTTTATTTCTTATAGTTATAGCAGTAGCTTATGTATTAAATAGTGCACTATTTTTTGTTTTACCAAAAAGTGGAGTAGATTTTGAAGTAAAGAAAGATATTGCTTTAGAGTATAGAAAATTTGCCATTAGTAAATTATTTAAAGAGAAAGAGAAAGAAAGTATTAAAGTAGTTAAAAAAGTAAATCAAGAATATAAGTTACTTTCAAATATCACTCTAAAAGCAGTGTATGCAATAAATCAACAAAAAGCTTGGATAATAATAGCCAATAAGGCAGATAAGACATTTATTTTAAGTGTTGAAGAAGAGTATAAAGGTTATAAATTAATTAAAGTACAATCAAAGTATGTAATATTTGAAAAAGAAAGTCATGAATACAAAGTTGAACTTTCAAAAGATAAAGTAAACTATAGTATAGAAAAAAAAGCAAATAATAGTCCAAAAGAAGATAGTAAGATTATAGTATTAGATGATAAAGTATCAGTTCAAAGAGCATATTTAAATAGTTATATTAATAACTTTGAAAAAATATGGAAAGATATTACAATAATTGAAAATAAAAATAAAAATGGAGATATAGATGGATTTAAAGTTACTAGAGTAAAAGCAAAGAGTACATTTGCAAAACTTGGTTTAGAAAAAGGTGATATTTTAAAAGCTATAAATAACATAATGTTAAGAAGTTATAATGATGCCTTTAGCGTATACAAAAAAATAAATAAAATCAAAGATTTAAATATTTTGATACTAAGAAATGGTAGGGAGATGGAGTTAAATTATGAAATTAAATAAAATTATAATGATGGTTGTATTAGGTTCTGGATTATTATTTGGTGCTGCAAGAGAGCAGATAAATGTAAACTTTAAAGATTTAAAAATAATTGATTTATTAAAGATTACTTCAAAAATAATAGATAAAAATATACTAATCACTACTAGAATAAAAGGTAAAGTTGATTTTATATCAAATAAACCTATATATAGAGATGATATTTTAAATATTTTGATTTATGTTCTTGAGGGAAAAGGTTATACTATTGTTGATAACAATGATATATTAAGAGTTGTAAAGATAGCTGATGTAGCAAAATATAATGCTCCTGTGTATAGTAATACAAAAGATTTAAAAACACCTCAAATGATTACTGAAGTTTTTATTGTAGATTATTCAAATGTAGACTATGTTAGTTCAAAAATTAGACATCTTATAAGTAAATCAGCAAAGCTAGTAACAGATAAAAATTCAAACTCAATTGTTTTAACAGATTTCTTAGATAATATAAATACAGTAAAAAAGATAATTAATATTATTTCAGCTGACAGCAAAAAAACAATTAAAGTTATCGACCTTAAAAATATACAAGGTAGTTCTGTTTTAGCAGATTTGAGAAGTGTTGCAAAAACAGTTTTCAATGAAAAAATATTAAAAGAAAAAGTTTCTGTTTTATTAAATAAAGATACAAATGCAATAATGTTTGTTGGTAAAAAGAAAAATGTAGACTTTTTAGTAAAACATCTTAAAAAAATAGATATAAAAGGTAGTTTAGTAGAAAAAGTTGTTGAAGTTGTTTATCTTAAAAATGCCGAATCTAAAAGTGTTATAAAAATTTTGAATGGAATAGTTACAAGTAAATATACAAAAGATAAACTTAAAGATAAACCTTTTGTTTCTCTAGATGAAGAATCTAATTCAATAATTCTAATGGGTGCAAAAGATGAAATAAAGTATTTCTCAACACTAATCACAATGCTTGATATTGAAAGAGCGCAAGTTTATGTAAAAGCACGAATTATGGAAATAAGTGAGATGGGACTTCGTAATGTTGGTATAAAATATGGATTAACTGCTGGTAAAGCTACAACAACTGGTTTATTTACAATGGCTGCTGATTTTGGTGGTATGGCTGGTTCTAATCTAATATTACCTTCTGGATTTGACTTGGATATTGGTGAATCAACAGAAACAACTACTATTGTAAATGGAGTTACTAAAACAACACCAGGTAATATAAAATTAAAAAAAGCTTTAGCTTTAGGTACAACTATACAGTTATTGGAAACAAATGATGCGCTTGAAATCGTATCTGAACCATCATTACTATGTATAAATAATCAAGAATCAAGTATCTATATAGGTACAACAAAATCAATCCAAATGGGTACAAGTACAGATAAAAATGGAAATGCAACACCAAAATTAGAGAGAGCTGATATAGGGTTATCATTAAAAGTAAAACCAAGAATTACAAGTGATAATAAAGTATTATTACAACTTACAACAAAGATTGAAGAGATAAGTAGCAAACAAACAAATGCTCAGCCTGATTCATTTAAAAAAGAGCTTACAACTACTGCTATTGTTACAACAGGTGAGTCTGTTATACTTGGTGGATATATTAAAAATAAAGAGCAAATTATAATTGATAAAGTACCATTTTTAGGTGATATTCCTATACTTGGTGAATTATTTAAAAACAGAGTTAAAGGTAAAGATAAAATAAATCTTGTAATTATTGTAACACCATATATAGTTCCAAAATCTAAGGATTTAACTTATATTAGAAATCAGCTAACTCAATTAAAGATGCTTGAAGATCAATATACGAAGGATTTATTAAATACTATTAAAGAATCTAAAATAAGAAATAAAATAAAAGACTTAGAAAGATATGAGGAATCAGATGTCTTAGATGAACAAAATGAAGAGATAGATGAAAAAATAATAGAATATAATACTGAAAAAAAAGAATATGAAGAGGAATATAAAGAAACAAATTCTCCTAAATTTACAAATAAAGAGTTGCATGAGCAAAGAATAAAAAAGATTTTCGGAAACTAATATGTTAAATTTGGATGAAATACATAATAGAAACTTAGAACCAGTAGAGATAGATGGCTATGAAATTGCATTAAAAAGTTTTGTTTTATATAGTATTGAAGATGAACAAAATATTATATGTGTTTCTAAAAAATACTTGACTACATCTTTTGACTTTATATCAAAGCAAGAGATAGATTTAAGAGTTGTTATTTTAGATGAAATATCTTTTGATGCACTATATAATAGATTTATTGAGTTAAGAGCTGATAGGCAAATGTCTGATATTGCATCGGAGCAAAAAGATGCAATTGTTGAAGAAGATGATGATATAAATATAGCAGAGTTTCTAAAAACTTCGTCTGATATTATGACAAGTGAAGAATCTGCTCCTATTATTAAGTTTGTGAATTCTCTTTTTTATCAAGCAATTAAGAAAAAAGCTTCAGATATACATATCGAACTTCATGAATTTAAAGGGGAAGTAAGATACAGAGTTGATGGTATTTTAGCCAAACATATTGAACTTGATAAAAAGATTATGACATTAGTTATTAGTCGTATTAAAGTAATCTCAAACCTTGATATTAGTGAAAAAAGAATTCCTCAAGATGGGCGAACAGCTATTAAAATTTCAGGAAAAACTTTAGATATAAGGGTTTCAGTTTTACCTACATTTTATGGTGAACGAATAGTTATGAGGATTTTGATGCAAAGTGAAGATATACCTACACTAGAGCAGTTAGGAATAAATGAAGATATTACAGAGCAACTAAAAGAATTAACACAACATTCTCATGGAATGATTTTAGTTACAGGACCTACAGGAAGTGGTAAATCTACAACACTTCACTCTCTTTTGCAAAAGATTGAAAGTAGTGAAAGAAATATTATAACTATTGAAGACCCAGTAGAGTATAAAAGTGATAATATAAATCAGATACAAGTTAATAGTAAAGTTGGATTAACTTTTGCTTCTGGGCTAAGAAGTATTTTACGACAAGACCCTGATGTGATTATGTTAGGTGAAATAAGGGATACTGAAACTGCAAATATTTCTGTTCAATCAGCACTTACAGGACATATGGTATTTTCTACACTTCATACAAATACTGCACCTGCTGCAATAATACGACTTATAGATATGGGTGTTGAAAAGTTTTTAGTATCGTCATCTGTTTTAGCTGTTATTGCTCAAAGACTTGTGCGACAGCTTTGTGAAGATTGTAAAGAAGAAGATACATTGTCTCAACAACATTTCCAAGGTTTTGATTTAGATTTTGATGAAGGGCTAAAGGTTTATAAGTCTGTAGGATGTAGTAGTTGTAACTATTCTGGATATAGTGGAAGAAAAGCAATTGCTGAATTATTTAGAATGACTAGTGATGTTCAAAGTGCATTAAAAGACGATATTGATGATACAATTTTATTTGATTTAGCTAAGAAAAATGGAATGGTATCAATACAAGAGCAATTAAAACAGATGATAATTAATGGAGATACGACACTAAACGAAGCTATAAGAATAGGTATAAAGTAATGAATAAACAAGCTATATCATTAGTAGAAGTATTAGTAGCTGTTATGCTAATATCTGTTGTTATAGTTTCATTACTCCAAATAAAAGAAAATAACTTAACCCTTTTAGATAAATTAACAGTATCTTCTAAATTAAATAGTTATATATCTATTATTGCTTTAAAGAATGATAATAAAGAAGGAATGATTTATTTAGATCAGGAACTTTATTTTAAAGATGATGATATAAGAAAAAGTCTAAAAGATATAAAGATAGAAGTTAAAAATAAAACATTATCACCCTTGAAATTTGAAGTTGAAAAGTATAAAATTCAAATTGATATTAAGCAAACAGTTTTAAGTATTGATGATACTTTTAAAAAACAATTTTATACTTTTACAATAGTTAATTAAATATGAAAAAAGCATTTACACTTATTGAAGTTATGATATCAATAGTATTATTAATGATTATTATTGGTTTTTTATATCAATCATTAGATATAACAGAAAAAAGTAATAAATTTTTTAAAGAAAAATTAATAAAAAAGCAAGATACAAATAGAATAAAGAGTATCTTTTTTAAAGATATTCTTTATTCTATTAAAGAAAATAATAAAAAAGAAATAAAAAATTTAGATATTGATAAAAATAAAAATACAATATTTAGGATAAAGTCATCAAATACATATCATGATACTTTCTTTCAGAATATTACATATCTTATTTCAAAGAAAAATAATCTAATTCGTATTGAAAGTAAACAATTATTTGATAAAAATAAGTTGAATGATGAGTTTTTTAAAAATGCTTTCTTAGATACTATTGCTACAGGTATAGAAAAGTTTAAAATTATTGAAAAAGATAAAAATAAGTATGTAATATATTTAAAATTTAAGGATGATATAGATACTATGTTTATAGTAAAAAGTGTAAGGTAAAGAATGAAAAATATTATATTGATTATATTAATAGTTTGTAGTTTAAATGCAGAAGATAAGGTTGCAAATAAGCCAACAGAACTTGAGATGTTTTTATTTAAGATTGGTTTTACATCTTTGGTTAATGATTTTGAGAAAGAGAAAGAGATACGAACATTAAATACAGATGATATTAAACAATTAAAAGAAAATATAGAATTTATTTTACAAAAACTTAATAAAGATAATTTAGAAAAAGTAGTAACAACAAAAGCTATATCAAGTCAAAATGAAATAAAATTATTAGAAGAGATACAAACTTTAAGAGATGAATTAAATTTACTAAAGAATGAAGTTAAAAATCAAATACCAGTTGGTGACCTTGGAATACCTAAAGAAGAGATACAAAAAGAAAACCAGAAAACAGAAGCTAAAGAGATACAAAATAAAGAAGTAAAACAGCAAAAAGTTAAGACAATTAAAGCAAAAGTAATTCCTAAAAAAGTTCTAAAAAAAGTAGTAAAGAAAGTTCCAAAAAAGGTAGTAGAAAAAGTTCTAAAAAAAGTAGTAAAATCTAGTGATTCTAAAAGAGTAGTAACACAAAGAGAAGCAAATACACTAAAACCAATACTAGTTAGAGTTCAGAAAGTAAAAACAAAAATAGGTCCATTTAAAACAACCAGAGATGTAAATACCTTATATTATGGTGATACAGTAAAAATTGAATTTTGTAATAAATATGGATGGTGTAAAATAAAAGGCAAAAATGAATATATTGCTAAATATTCATTGGTAGCTTTTTAAGCTTTCCAACTTACAATTAGTTAAATATATAATAAATAAAACAAAGGTATTCCCCATCATAAATAAACAATTTTTTTTCAATCATAGTAAAATAGATGTACATTTTAAACAAAGTAAAGATGATTTTATAGTAACAGAGATACCACTATATGAATTTAGTGGAGAGGGTGAGCACCTGATTTTAAAAGTACGAAAAAAAGATTTATCTACTTGGGATATGGTTGGTACTTTAAGTGACTATGTTGGATGTAAAAGTAGAGATATAGGTTATGCAGGTTTAAAAGATAAAAATGCAATGACAATACAAAGTATATCTATACCTAAGCAATACGAAGAAAAGATTGACCAGTTTACGCATAAAAATATTAAAATCTTAGAAAAAACTTATCATAATAATAAGATAAGAATAGGGCATCTAAAAGGTAATAAATTTTTTATAAGACTTAAAAGAGTTTTTCCAAGTGATGCTTATAAATTAGAAGAAGTTTTAGGAAATATTTCTACTTTTGGTATGCCTAATTATTTTGGCTTTCAAAGATTTGGAATAAATGGTGATAACTATCTAAAAGGTAAACAAATAATAGATGGTACTTTAAAAGAGAGAAGTAAGAAGCTCAAACAGATGTATGTAAATGCTTATCAAAGTTTTTTATTTAACAATTGGTTAAGTAAAAGAGTAGAGATAAGTCAACTTATTAATGCTTTTGAGCCAAGTGAAATTTGTGAAAAATTACAGATGACAAAAGAGCAAGTAAAACTTCTAAAGAATCAAGAACATCCTTTTAAATTAATGATGGGTGATGTTATGAGTCATTATCCATTTGGTCGTATTTTTCATGTAGAAGATTTAGAAAGTGAATCTGCAAAGTTTATGGCACGAGATAGAGTGGCTACAGGGCTATTATGTGGTAAAAAAGCAAAATTAGCAGTTGATGATGCAAGAGTTATTGAAGAGCAGTATGATGAACATACTACTGCCGATGGAAGTCGTAGATTTTCTTGGATTTTTCCAAATGGAATACAAAGTGAATATAAAGAAGACAACAATCACTTTGAGTTAAGTTTTGCACTTCCAAAAGGAAGCTATGCTACTGAATTAATATCAGAGCTAATTCACTAAAGTATTTTAGTTGTTAGCTGCAGCAATCAAAGCAGCAAGTTCATCATCATCAACTTGATCGTCACTAGCATCACCAGTAATATGTTTTGCTCTAGCAAACTTATTATTATCAGGGTCAACTAAATTTGCTACTCTTTCTATTTTTTGTCTATGAGCATCTTGCATTTGCATTGATGACATAGTAGTCATAATAGCGTTTATAATACCATCAATATCTCCCTTAATATTTTTACTATCTTCTAAGTTAGTTACACTATTCATAACTAAATCTAAATGATTCATAACATCTATTGCACATTGCTCTGATTCTTTTACTATCTCACATAATTGTGAAAATATCTCTTCTTTTCTTGCGTTCATTTTAATCTTTTCCTTTGCATTTGTCTTTTTTTAATGAGTCTAATTTACTAAATATATTACTAATTTGTTCTTCTATTTTTTGTGCTATATCGCTTATTATATCAGTTGAAGCATATTGAGAATTTTCATCTATTAATTTATCACCATCAATTTTTATATTTATTCCTAATTCTTTAATATCTTCAATTATAGCATTATTAATATGCTTAGCTGTTTTAGTATAATTATTTAGCCATGTATTTAATTGAGAACATTCATCTATATGATGTTTATTATGATCTGGAAGCTTACTATATAAGTCATCTTTCCAAGTAAATAAATCAACCTTTAGATTTGCAATAGAATAAATAAGATCAACATCACAAACTTGATCTTTAGTTTCAGATAAAAAGCTAGCTTTTGAGGCAGTACCTAAAAGTGAATTTGACATATCTTCAATATCATGTGACATTAGTGATATACTGTGTGCAATTTTAGCATTTTCTTGTGTTGCTTCATCTAAACTATGAACTCTATCATTTATAGCACTGATACCTTGCTCTTGCTCTTTAGATGATTCTTCTACTTGATTTATCATATCAAGTGTTGAATTAATATTTGTAGTTAATTTATCATATCCACTAATCATATTATTAGATATCTGTTTACCTTCATTTGCTTTTGTAGCAGCACTGTCAACTAAAGCTTTTATTTCATTTGCAGCTTCAGCACTTCTGCTAGCTAAGTTTCTTACCTCTTGAGCAACAACTGCAAATCCTTTTCCTGCTTCTCCTGCTGTTGCTGCTTCTACTGCTGCATTTAGTGAAAGAATATTTGTTTGAAATGCAATTTGGTCAATTATATCAATAGAGTCAGTAATTGCTCGAACTTTAGAATCTATCTCAGTCATAGCAGATGCAGTTGAGTTTGCTAAATGCTGACCATCTTGAGCTGATGAACTTACACTTTGAGCTAAAATAGCCATCTGTTTAGTTGCTTGTGTATTATGTTGAATATTCTTAGTAATATCATCTAGTGAAGTAGATGTTTCTTTTAACGATGACATTTGTTGTTGTGATACTTGAGATAAACTTTCTGAAGAAGTTGCTAAAATTGTTGTATTAGAATTTAATTTCTCACCAGTATTCATAATCATTGCTAAAATTTCTGAAGTGTTATTTCCAACAAGTTCAATACCAGAAGTTACAGAGCCTAAGTCACCATTGATACCTTTATCCTCAATTTTGTAATCATAATGAGAGACACTATAATGTCTTAGTGAAGTATTTATTTTATCTAGTATCTCTTTTACATGTTTCATCATATAATTTAGGTTATTTTTCATAGCTTCTACATGAGGATTTGATGCTTTAGAATCTACATGATATACAAAAAAGCCACTTGCTGTTTTTTGTAAAATATCATTTGTTTCATTTATAACTTTTTCATCTTGCTTAATACCCTCATTTACTTTATCCATATATTGATTGAAAAGCTTAGAAACATCACTAATTTCATCATTTCCTCTTACTCTAAGTTTTAGATTTTCATCTCCTATAGTTGAATTTAATAATCTGTCAAAACCAGTTCTCAATCCATCAATAGGCTTAGTTGCTCTTTTTACTACAAAATAAACTATTCCTATTGTTATCCAACCTAATATAGTTGACGAAATTAAAATATTTAAAATGATAGCATCTACATCTTCATCAGAACTTTCCAAAGAAAAAGTTAAATCCATAATACCAATAATATCACCTATTTTTTGATTTGCATGACAAGACATACAATCTTTTTCAGCAATCATTGGTTTTATCATTCTTAGACTATGCTCTTCTTCATTATCAATCTCTATTAGTATCTCTTTTTTAGTATTAAATGAATTTAGTATTTCTTTATCAGTTGTAAACTTTGAATTAGGAGAGTACATCTCAATTAAAGGCTTACTTTTTGCTATTATTAAATGTTTAACACCTTTGATATTCCTCGCATCATCCTCAGCTTGTTTGATAGCAACAGGGTCACCTGTATTCATAGAATATCTTATAGTTTGAAACATTGAATCATTTAACATATGAAGATTTTGTTTAGTGGTTTTGATAGTGCTTGTATGTATTTGCATAATAGTTGAAATCAAAACACCTATACTGCTTAGTGTCATTAAAACAAACATAGCAAAAATAATTTTAGTGCTAATTTTCTTATTTATAAAACTGAACATAACTACCCTTTTTGTATTTATTTAAGAATATGATTTTGTTTAGTATCTATTCATAAAATATAAAGTGAAAGTATAATACAATAAAGGATATAAACAATTAATTAATTCATGAGGAAAATTATATGATAGTGGGAATTGAAGGTAAAATAGAATATAAAGAACCTACTCAATTACATATAAATACAAATGGTATTATTTATCAAGTTTTTGTATCTATAAATTGCAGTGGTGCTATAACTACCGATAATGTTAAGCTTTTTACTACTTATATAGTTAAAGAAGATTCACAAAGTTTATATGGTTTTATTAATATAAATGAAAAAAAACTTTTTGATACAGTTATTAAGATAAATGGAGTAGGACCAAAAGTAGCATTAGCTATTTGTAGTACTTTTACACCTGCAACTTTTGCTGAGATTGTTTCTACTAAAGATGTAACAACATTAAAAAGAGTTCCAGGAATTGGACCAAAAGGTGCAAGTCGTCTTTTAGTTGAATTAAGTGGTTTTGTTGTTGATGGAAATAGTGAAACTTCAGGTGCGAGTATTAGTCAAGCTGCACAAGCACTAGAATCATTAGGATTTAAAAAAGAACAAATAAATAAAGTATTGGCTTCTTGTTCAGCAACTACAACAGCTGAACTTGTAAAGCAAGCATTAAAGGGATTAAATAGATGAGTGTAGCAATTATATTTGGAAGTAAAAGTTTTGAACATGAGATTAGTATAGTAAGTGCTATAGCTATGAAAGATATTATTAAAAAAGATTTAATTTATATATTTATTGATAAAAATAAAGAGTTTTTCCAAATACCTCTAACAAAAATAAAATCAACACTTTTTAGTAGTGGTGAATATAAAAAATGTGAAAGATTAGATTTGATGCAAGGTGGATTTTACAAAAATAGTATGTTTGGTAAAAAAAATCTAGAGTTTGAATATCTTCTTAATTTAGTTCATGGTGCAGATGGTGAAGATGGTACATTAGCATCTTTATTTGATTTTTTTAATGTACCTTTTGTAGGACCAAGAGTAGAAGCTAGTGTTTTAAGTAATAATAAATATTTTACAAAAAACTATGCTAAAGATTGTGATGTTAAGACAGTAGAATGTAAACATTTCAAAAGAGGTGATACTATTGTTGTAGATACTTATCCTGTGATTATAAAACCTGTAAGACTAGGAAGTAGTATAGGTGTAAGTATTGTAAAAGAACAATCAGAGTTAGCATATGCAATAGATGTTGCTTTTGAATTTGATAATGAGATTATTATTGAGCCATTTATTGAAAATGTAAAAGAATACAATCTTGCTGGTTGTAAACTAAAAAATGAGTTTATTTTTTCTATTATAGAAGAGCCACAAAAAGATGAATTTTTAGACTTTGATAAAAAATACTTGGATTTTAATCGTACAAGTCAAGTAAGTTCTGCAGATTTAGATACAAATTTAGAATTTAAATTAAAACAATCTTTCCAAAAACTTTACAATCATACTTTTGAAGGCTCATTAATAAGATGTGACTTTTTTATAATTGATGATGAGATTTATCTAAATGAGATAAATTCAATTCCAGGAAGTATGGCAAACTATTTATTTGAAGATTTTGATAATATACTAAATAGTTTAAGTCAATCATTACCTCCAAAAAAGAAAATTAATGTAACTTATGATTATGTAAATAAAATCCAAAGTGCAAAAGGAAAAGTTTAATTGGCAATAAAGCAAATAAACTACAAAAATAATAGTTTTGATATAAGCTATGAGATACTAAATCCTAATAAAACTTCAACTATAATATTTTTACATGGCTGGGGTTCAAATAAAGAGATAATGAAACAAGCATTTAGCAGCTATTTTCAAGAGTATAAACATATTTATGTAGATATGCCAGGATTTGGGAAAAGTAATAATAATATGATTTTAACTACTAATGACTATGCTATTATTATGAAAGATTTTAATGAACAACTTGACATACAAAGCTCACAAGCTACTATAGTAGGGCATAGTTTTGGTGGAAAAGTAGCAACACTATTAAAACCACTAAAGTTAGTTTTATTAAGTACAGCAGGTATTTTAGAAACTAAATCAGCAAAAACTTTACTTACAATTAGAATGGCAAAAATATTTAATAGATTTGGTTTAGGAAAAGTAACCAAAATGTTAAGAAGTACAGATGTTGACCAGATGAGTGAAACAATGTATGAAACTTTTAAAAATGTGGTTGATGAAGATTTTAGCAAAAGTTTTGAACAATATGAAGGTGAAACTTTAATTTTTTGGGGAGAAGATGATACTGCTACAACTCTAGACTCTGGAAAAACAATACATCAGTTGATAAAAGATAGTACATTTAAATCATATAAATCAGACCACTATTTCTTTTTGAAATATGCTAAAGATATATCTGACTTAATTATAAAGTAAATTTTATAAAGTCAAAGCCCATTCATAAAAAGGCAATATCTCACACTCTATATCATCTATAAAAGTTGTTTTATTTGTACTTATAGTGACAATGGTAATATTAGAAATATTATACTTCTCAATTATAGGTAATATCTTTGCTGATAATACGGAGAAGTCATTAAAAAATGGAATACTTAAAATAACACTATTATCTTCTTCTATATAAAAATCAATATTATCTAGATAGTAAATCTCTTCATATAATTTATTAAGTTCTAAAAAAATCATAGTTGAGAATAAATTGTTAAAGTTTTTATTTAAACTAACAGCATCTAGTAGGGCATGATTGTAACAAAAAACTTTTTTAGGGGCTTTAGCTACTTCATATTTTGGACAAAAGTATATTAAAGATTGTTGCTCAAATAATTGACAACTTTCATAAAATAAATCTTTTGATATTTTAAAATATTTTTTCATAATATTAAAAAGCTGGAAGATAGATTTGAGTTCGCCACTATTTTTAATAAGTAGTTTTAAAATCTCAAATTGTGTTTGATTTGTTGTAATAAGTTTAATAACTTCTTGATTCCTAATTAGTTTATTTGGTTCATCTATTTGTATGATTTCAGGGAAGTTTCCATATTTAAAAAAACTATTAAAACTATTTACCGTATTTTGATGTTTATTATCAAATAAAATATACTCTTCAAAATCCAAAGGCATTACTGAAAGTTCACTAAAGTTTTTTAATTGTTTGTATTCTTTGTTTGGAGTAATTATAATGCTTTTTAGACTATACAATATTTCTAAATCAAAATTAAAGTCAAAGTTTTCTAAAACTAATACTTCAATATTATTTGAAACTATAAACATAGCAAGAAATTCAAATATATCTTCTTGAATTATTCTTATATCATGTAAGTTAATATATAAATACTTATTTGGTTCATACTGAGATAAATAATCATAAATTAAATATGTTTTGCCACTTTTAGTTGCTCCACTTAAAATAGTAAATGGGTCTATAATAGATACTTTTCTTTGTAAAATTGTAGTTTTAGGTATAGTATTTTCATAGATATTTAGTAGATTATTCATAAAATCATTATATACAATTAGTCATAAAAAAGAATTTAATTAAATTTTATTAAAAATAAATAGAAATATAGGTAAACTTCTTTATGAATCGTATTTTGTTATTAGTTATTTATTTTATTATTTTTATATCAAGTATAAATGCATCTGATATCTCTTTAAATAAAGAGGAGCAAGAGTGGATAAAAAACAATACTATTATAATAGGTATAGAACAATGGAATCCAATAATATCATTTAACCACAATAATTCAAAGATTGAAGGTGTTAGTGGAGAGATATTAAATCAAATAATTAAAAAGTTAAATCTTAAAACAAATATTATTTCAGCAAATTGGAATAGTTTATATGCAGATTTTAAAAAGCAAAAAATAAATCTTTTACCTGCTACATATTATAATGATAAGAAATTAAAATATGGAATATATTCTAAGCAGTATCTTGAAATAACAAACTATATATATACAACTAACAATCAAATAAAAAACTTTGATAGTTTAAAAAATAAAAAGATAGTGACTTTAATTAATCATAAAGTTACAAAACAAATAAAAAAAGATTATCCTTCAATTGATATAAAATCTATATCTAGTATATCAAAAGCTGTAAATATGTTGCATGATGGTAAAGTGGATGCTTTAGTTGGAAGAGAAATAGAGATAAACTTATATTTAAAAGAAAACTCAATTAATAATTTATCTAAAATTAGTCAAAATATTATCAAACCAAAACCTTTATATCTTTTAACAAATATTAATCAGCCTATCCTAAATAATATTTTACAAAAAGGTTTAGATTCACTTAATAATGATGAAAAAGTAACTGAAGTTATTCAGAAGCCAAAAAAGAAAATTATCAAACAACAAAAGGTAATAACAGAAATTAAAAATGAAGATAAAGACCAAAGATATTTATATTTAAAATATTTTGTAATTTTTATCTTATTTATAATGATAGTTATTTTTGTGAAACAATACTTATTATATTTCCAAAATAAAAATTTAAAGAAGTTAACATTTCTTAAAAATGAAGAGCTAGAAAGTATTGCACTAGAATTGAAAATGTCTATAGATATAATTAGTGCAAATGTAAATTATTCTAAAACAGATAAAAATGGTGTTATTACTTATGTAAGCGAAGAGTTTTGTAGAGTTTCTGGATATAGTAGAAAAGAGTTAATAGGGCATTCACATAATATAGTTCGACATCCTGATACAGCACCAGAGACTTTTAAAAAGATGTGGTCAATTATTCAAAGTAGTACAATATGGAGAGGTCAAATAAAAAATAAGAAAAAAGATGGCTCTTCTTATTGGTCACAAGCAACAGTAACTCCAGAATATGATAAATATCATAATATCAAAGGGTATATCTCTATTCGTCATGATTTAACTATAAAAAAAGAGCTACAAGCACTTACGGATAATCTTCAAGATAGAGTAGATGCAGAAGTTGAAAAAAGTAAGAAAATAGAGGGACAACTTTTTCAATCAGAAAAGTTGGCAAGTATGGGAGAGATGATCGGAAATATTGCTCACCAATGGCGACAACCTTTAAGTACAATAAGTACAGCATCTAGTGGTATGATGATGCAAAAAGAATATGATATGTTAACTGATGAGAATTTTGAAAAATCTTGTAATCTGATTGTAGAGCATACAGATTATTTATCTAAAACTATAGAGACCTTTACAAACTTTATTAAAGAAAATAAAGAAAAAGAAGAGATTGTATTACAAGAAAATATTGATGATTCTATAAGAATTATTATTGCATCTTTAAATACTGCACATATTGAGTTAATTAATAATATAAACTATACTACACCAGTAAAATATTCATTAGTTGCAGGAGAATTATCTCAAGTGATAATTAATATTATTAATAATGCTAAAGATATATTAGTAGAAAATGATATTAGCTTACCGTCAATTACTATTGACTTATTAACTACAGAAAATAGTATTCTTATTACTATTGAAGATAATGCAGGTGGTATACCTGTTGATATATTACCAAAGATATTTGAGCCATATTTTACAACTAAACACCAATCACAAGGTACAGGACTTGGCTTACATATGAGTTATCAGATAATATCACAAAGTCTAAATGGTAAATTATATGCCAAAAATACTTCAAATGGTGCTAAATTTTTTATAGAATTACCTATAACTTAATATACTATTCCTTTTCATAAGGAAGTAAAAATACCTATTTCATCAATTTTACATCTATTTTCTTGACATCTTAGCTACTTTTAGTTATAATCCGCGTCCATACATTGGTTAGAGTTGCGTTTATAGTAATAAATCGAGTTGATTTAAAGCTTTATAAACAATGGGGCTAACGAGTTCTTTAAAGGAAAAAAATGGAAAAAATTAGATTAAAATTAAAAGCGTACGATCATAGAGTATTAGATCGTTCTGTTGCTTCTATCACAGAAGCTGTTAAGAGAACAGGTGCTGAACTTATTGGGCCAATTCCAATGCCAACTAAGATCAGAAGATACACAGTTCTTAAGTCACCACATGTTAACAAAGATGCCAGAGAGCAATTTGAGATTAGAATTCATTCAAGAATTATTGATATCGTATCAAGTACACCTGATACAGTAGATTCATTGATGAAACTAGACTTAGCTCCTGAAGTTGATGTTGAAGTAAGATCAATGGGTCAAGAGTAAGGAGAGTAATATGGAATATATCGTAGAAAAAATTGGTATGAGTAGAACTGTTACTGTACCTGCGCTTCCTGTAACTCTAGTAAGAGTTCTTGATGCAAAAGTGTGTGAAGTAACAGAAGATGGTACAGCAATTGTATCATATGCGTCTGGTAAAAAATTCAATAAAACAATTGAAGGCCAACAAAAGAAATATAACTTAAGTAAAGAATTTAATAGATTTGCTACAGTTAAATCAACAAATACTGAAGCTGGAGACCAAGATGTGTCTGCATTAGTAGAAGGTGCTTTAATTAAGTCAACTTTTACTTCTAAAGGTAGAGGTTTTGCTGGTGTTGTTAAAAGATGGAACTTTGCTGGTGGTAGAGCTTCGCATGGTCATAGAATGGGTCGAACGACTGGTTCTATTGGTAATGCAGAGTGGCCAGGTAGAGTAATGAAGGGTAAGAAAATGCCAGGTCATTATGGTTGCGATACAGTAACTCATAAGAATGACGTTGTATCATTTGATGCAGAAACTGGAATTTTGGTATTAAAAGGGTCTGTAGCTGGTGCTTCTGGATCACTTGGTAGAGTAAGGATAGCATAATGAGTAAAGCAATAGTATTAACAAAAACTTTAGCTAAAAGTAAAACAAGTTATGATTTACCAGAGAAGTTTGCTGAGATTAATTCTCACAACTTACATTTATATGTTAAATCTCACCTTGCATCTTTAAGAGCAAATACTGCGCGGGTTAAAAATAGATCTGCAGTAAGTGGTGGTGGTAAAAAACCAAAAGCTCAAAAAGGTTCTGGTGGAGCTAGATGGGGAACATTAAGATCTCCTTTATTTGTTGGTGGTGGTCAAGTATTTGGTCCTTCTAAACGAAACTATGTTCAAAAGATTAACAAGAAACAAAAAGTTTTAGCATTACAGTATGCATTAAATGCACAAGCTGACAATGAAAAACTATTTGTAACTGATTCAATTAATGTTGAATCTGGTAAAACAAAAGACGCAATGAAGATTTTTAATAAAGTAGGACAAAGAGATTTACTAATAGTAGTAGAAAGCTTTGAAGAAAAAACTTACTTAGCATTTAGAAATGTTAAAAATTGTTATATGATTGAAAAATCAGAATTAAATGCATATTTAGTAGCAGCTTATAGATCAGTACTGATTGAAAAAGCAGTTATTGATACGCTAGTATAAGGGTATAAAAATGGCAGATATTACTGATATTAAATCAATCATTTATACTGAGAAGACAATTGAGCTTCAAGAAAATGGAGTTATTGTAGTACAAACAAGTCCTAGAATAACTAAAAATAGTTTAAAAGAGATTTTTAAAGAATACTTTGGTGTAGTGCCAACAAAAGTAAATTCTTTAAGACAACAAGGTAAAGCTAAAAGATTTAAGGGAATCCTGGGAAGAAGACCAGATTTCAAGAAATTTTATGTAACTTTACCAGAGGGCGCTGAAATAGCGAACCTTTCGGCATAAGGGGAAATGAATGGCAATTAAAAAATTTAGACCAATAACTCCTGCTAGAAGATTTATGGC
>CAYUNC010000003.1:0-47195 GCA_964445915.1 uncultured Arcobacter sp. | reverse complement strand
ATACACTGTATGAGTCTTGACTATTGTCTGTTAGTTTTAGTTGGGCTGTTATTGTATTGTGTAGTTTCATTTTAGATTTTGTCCTTTCATTATCAATTGATGTATATATTTTACACTAGCATACAATGAAAAAGCTCTTATTAATGCTTTTTTATCTCTAACTTTACCACCTAAAATTTTACCTACATTTTCTAGTATATTTTGTTGTTCTGGTATTTGTAATACTTGTGTATTATTATTAATCTTACTACTTAATAAAGTATTCAGTTTAGACATTTGTTTACCTTAAGAATAAAAATAAATATTAGTGTAAAAAGTTGAATTGGCAACTGCTTACATTAATATTTATTTCTTGGGTTACCCCAAAAAATAAATAGGAACTTATGCTCCTACTCCTACTCTCCAGTCATCTTCGCCAGATGTACTAGCTGTTTCATGTCTCCAAGAAACTTTTCTGTAAGAAAATGACACTTCTTCAACTGGCATTACTTGACCTGCTGATGTATCTTCTTGAGATGCCATTGAAGCATTCATATCAGTAATAACTGCGTCTTCAAGAATCATACTATAGAAATGTTCTGGCTTACCAGCATAAGAAGTTCTATACCATTTAAGTTCAACTTTCTTTAAAGTTTCACCTTTAGTTAGTGCATTATAAAGAAGAGGAGAACTCTTATCTATAGGTTTTGTTACAACTAATGGGTTATGTGTTCTTTGACCTGTTGGCTGACCTGTTGTAGTATTTCTTGGAATATTGATGTTGTGAGTAAACGCTTTTACAATTGCTTCATTTTCATGACCCTCTTGATAAATATTTCCTACTGATTCTGGTGTTGTTGCACCTTCTGTAATATTACCTTGTGTGCTACCTTCGATTGACATGTATACTGGATTATCCATTTTGTTTCCTTTTTCTTGTTGATTTGTATAAATAGTATAATATAATAATAATTAAAGTTACCTAATTACTATTATTATAGGAATATTAATTTTATATGTTACCAAAAGATACAATTTTTAAAATATGATTTTAGACGAATAGTCAAAGGGATAGTATCTGGTCTTTTATTTGGATTATAACTTAATGCTTTTTTAAACCAAATTCTTTGTAATAATGGAATATTTATTAATTGAGATAACTTTACTGGGTTATCTAAAAGTTCAATAGATGAATTTCTAAAAGGAAGTTTAGTTGTATATAATTCATACAAAACACAAGCTAATGAAAATATATCTGTCTTTTTTGATGGCTGTTGATTCTCAAATAGCTCTGGAGCAGTATAGATTGGATTATATGCATTCATCTTTGTATATGAAAAATTATAATCTTCATTATTAATATTCAATGATATTCCAAAATCAAAAAGTTTGGTATTACCATCAGGTAATATCATTATATTTGTAGGATTTATATCAGCATGTATTATTCCTTGTTGATGTATATATTTTATTGCTTTATATAAAGATGAAATTATATTATATTTCATCTTTGAATTAATTTCATGTAGTGCAATATTAACAAGTAAGCTACCTTCTAGTTTTTGCATAATTATATATGGGGTATTTGATTCTTCATCTATTCCAAAATCTATTACTTTTACAATATTTTCATGCTGTAATGCACTTAATAATGAATATTCAGAATAAACAAAAGCTGAAATATCTTTTTTATCAATAATTTTCTTTGATGGGATTTTTGCAATAAGTTTTTTATTATCGTTAAAGTATTGAGCATAAATATCATTAACATCATAAACTATACTTAGTCCACCTTCTCCAATTTTTTCATTTAATGTATAGCGTTTATTTAGCATAATATTTTGATTAAGATTTTACTTTAACTAATGTTGCTGTAAGATTATCATCTGCTTTAGTTTCTAGTACTTTTGAGCTCATAAAATTTATACTTTCTTCTAAGCTATTCATTTGCATACCATGTTCAATTATATTATTATCTAAATTATCATAAAAACCATCACTACATAAAAGATAAATGTCATTTTTTTGTATCTGAAATCTATTAATTTCTATAGAAAGTTTTCCAGGGGCCGATAATGCTTTAGTTAATACTTTTCGAGTTCCATTTTCATTATTAATGCTATGAGCATGGTCTTTAGTTACTAATGATAAAATATTATCTCTTACTAAATAACATCTGCTATCTCCAGAGTGCATAATAGCAGCTTGATCTTTTTCAATCAATAGAAGTACTAATGTTGTTCCTATTGTAGCATTTATTCCAAGTTTGGCTACTTTTTTCTGTAAAATACGATGTATATTATAAAACTGAGAATTAATAGTTTCAATATTTTGTTTAAAGGTACCTTTTAGTTTTACCTGTTCAAAAATATCTGTTACAAGATGACTAGCAAAGTTTCCCTCCTGATGTCCCCCCATTCCATCACAAACAATCCATAGTCCTGAATTATCATTGCTAAAATAAGCATCTTCATTGGTCATTCTAATATGTCCAGGATGAGTAAATGAATAACTAGTATTATTATTCATTATAGTCCTTCATTATTTAATTTAAATTTTGTAAGAGGACTATCTTTTGTAAATACTTTTACTCCTTTACCTGTTAAAATAAATGAACTATTATTTCTATTTTTATTATATTCAATAATAATTAAATCTAAATTTTTTCTTTGTTTATAGCTTTTTATATTTAATTTATCTATAAGTCTAAAAAATGCCCATTCACCTTTTCCACTAATTCTAACTAAACTATTTTTTTGAAGATCAAATAATCCAAACCTTGCTTTATTGCTTAAACTTTCATCTGGCCATATTATTTTTTGAGGCTGGATAGGTCCATGCTCATATGATATTGCTTCTTTATTGTAAAAAATTTCCATACGTGAAAGTTTTCTTCCCAAAGAATTTGGTTTAAAGTAAAAACTAGTATTTAGAATATTTTCATCTCTTGTAAATAGCATATTTTTAATAGCTTTTGCATTTAACATTGCTTTCATAAAATCTTCACTAATATTCATATTGCTTCCATCAATAGTAAGATACTGATAAGTTCCTCTTCTAACATTAATCTTTACAAATGCAGATACATAATTTTCATAAAAAGTATCTACTATACCATCTTTTCTGAAGAACTCTTCAAAGTCTTGTATTCTAATATCAGCTCTTCTACTATCTTTTCTAATTGGATAACGACCTTTTATTTTATCATTATAATATCCTAAAACATCTTCTGTATATTTACTATTAATATATTTTCTGGTTCTTGATAGTAAATATTCCCAGTCATTTTTAAGTGCACTTTTAAACCACTTATCAATAGGTCTAGGTAAAGCAGAAACTTGCATAACAATTGGTTCATGACGTCCTAAAACCCTATCTGTTACAATTGTATAAGCATCTTTCTCTGGTGTTACAGAACCATAAATTGCTGTCATTTCTTGATAAACAGTATTAAGTTTTGATAGTCCTGTTTCTAGCTTAGCAGTAGGTTTATTGTCTTTTCCTAATAGATTATTATACACAGAGAAATACTCTCTAATATTTCTTATATTTGTATTTTTGGTAATTTTCTTTGCCTTTTCTATTGCATTTCGAGAGGTAACTGAAATAGCAGTTCCTCCCTTAATATTTGTATTTGCTTTTATTTGAAGTTTTTCAGCTGGTGTATAAATTAATGTATTTTCTTTTAATGCATGAAGTACACCTATAATAGGTGATGTTCCAGATGTTAAAACTGTCATTTGATTATTTATTTCTGAAATTGATTTATAATTAGGAATTTTTAAAGAACTTAAAGCTGTTGCCCAGTGTTTTTTATAATCGATAAAATAGTAGTTTTGTACTTTTTCATACATTTCATCTAACTCAATATCAGTTAATTCTGAAGAATACCCAACCACCCAGTTATTGGCTACTAATTCTTTGATTAGTCCTTTACCATCTGTAATCATAAAATTTTCAAAACCTTTTTTTGTAAAAAAGCCTGGAATAATATAATCACTTCCTTGAAAAGCAGAAGCATAAGAACCTAGTGATTCTGAAAAACGAAAATTTCTTAGATTTTTTTCTTTTGCTTTATTTTTTAATTCTTTATAAATAAGGGCTTCTTGTCCAAATTCTAAAAGGTGTTTTTTTGAAAGTAATAAAGTTTCTTTTCTTAGAGGATATGGAGAGAAACCGTATTCAAGAAGATTTGCAAAATGCAGATTTAGCTCATTTTGTACTTCATTCATATTTGGATATAGGTGTGACCAAACTGATGCCATCCATTCCTTTAGGAAAGCATTGTCACGACGCTCTTCATTATTTAACATAGTATATGCCTTTGTACTATCCCATGTTAAATCATAATCCCCAATATTTACCTTAATTTGCTCTTCCATAAAGTCTGCAACAAGTGGCAATAGAATATTTTCTAAAGACTCCTTGTAGTGATTTTTAATAAGCATATTTCTATCAGCAACTTTAAAATAAGCAACTTTCCATATTTCATTTTCCATATAATCGTTATTGTTAATATGGATTGCATGAATTTTATTTAAAGCTAATAATATATTCTCAAAATTAGTTTGATTTAAAATCAATATACGTTCTTTATTATAGCGAATCATATTTTTTTCTGATTCATCTAAAGAGATAAGCCGTGAATTGAAATCTTGAGTCCAATAAACTATAGAGATGGCTACAATTAAAATAGACGATATAAAAGTTCCTATATGTTTAATTCTTTGATTTTTTTTATAATTTGTATCCATTTTAATAATATCAGCTTCAGGAAAAATAACATCAGAAAGTATTTTCTGAATAAACATCCCTTTTCCTGCTTTTAATGATGATAAGGTATTTTGTTCAAATTCTTGAGAAGATAAAAGTTCATTTTCATTTGCTACTGAAGTAAAATATATCCCCCGTAGCATTAATGGCTTACGATATCTTGTTTGTGCAAAACCCATATCTACAAACATATTTAATCTTTCAAATACACTAGACAGCTCATGAGAGAATAGTAATATTTTAGACTTAGCACCTGTATCCCACTCTCTATTTAATTTATCAAATATTGAACTATTTAATCTTAATAAAAGAGATTCTAGTTCAGGTTTTACAACTGAGTTATCTATATTAACTTGTTCTTCATCAAATGTAACTCCAAGAACTTCTGCTTTTTCATCATCACTAATATCTGAAAAATATTCTTTAAAGCCAACTATACCATCTGATTTACTAATTAAAAGATAAATAGGAATATTAGATACAAAAGCATGAGAAATTTCATCAAATCTATCCCTCAAATCTTTTGCATATTGCTCTAATTCATTTTCATTCTTATTCATAAGAGTATCTACACTAATAGTTAAAATTATTCCATTAATAGGACGTTTCCATCGTTTTCTACCAAAAAGTTTTAAAAATGATTCCCATAAAATAAGATCATCTTCAGTACGATTTTTAGATATATAACGACCAGGCATATCAATAAAAATTGCATGTTCAGCAAAATACCATTGAAATGTTTTTTGAGACTCTTCATCTTCTTCATTTTGATCATAATTAATATTTAAAGGGAAATCAAGTCCTGAGTTATCAAGTATAGATGTTTTTCCCTCTTTGCCTAAACCAACCATTAAATACCATGGTAATTCATAACCTACTGTCTGTTTATTCTTATAAATACTAGAATCTTTAAGAATACGCATAGCTTCATTAAAACGTATTTTTAGATCTTCGACTTTTTCTTTGGCAATATCGGAATACTCTTGTTTTTTCTTCATTTGTTCTTTTAAGTTACGAAGTTTTTCTTTAAATTCATCCTTAACAAATAAAGTATATAGAAGTATAGATATTATTGTAGTAAAAAACACACCAAAACCAATAAATAACCTAAGCACTAAACTATTTAATGATTCAAAAAGATAAGGAGAGGCAAAAATTATTAAAATTGCTGTAATAAAAGCAATAAATATTATCCAAAATACTGGGCTTTTTAATATTGAGTATTCTTTAAAATTCATTATAGAAATCCTTTTGTAGTATTTGGTTTGTATGGCTTTTTATTAATGTTCTATAATTGGTTAATTCTGCTTTTTTATATTTTTTATATTGAGCTTGTAGTAACTCTTGTGTTCTATTTTCTTTACTAACTAGAGAAAAAGTCAATACTCCATAGGCTAGAGAAAGCATTACTACTATACTAATTGCTAGTATTTGATAAGATGTTTTATATATGACATTATTACGATTAGATGATACCTTTTGTGATGAATAAAAATTAGTTGTATCTCGTATTCCCATCATCTTCAATTGTCTAAAAAGGCCTTCCCGTATTGAATCTAATTCCATCTTCCCTCTATTTTGAATTCTGTATTTTCCTTCAAATCCAAGAGAAAGACAAATATATATTAACTCTAAAAGATCTACATACTTAGCAGGTGCACGAAGTAGTTGTTCTAATATTTGGAAAAACTTATCTCCTCCATATGTTTCATTATAAAAATGACCTAAAAGACTAGAATTTGCCCAGTTATTATCTTTACCCCAATATGTTGTACATATTATTTCATCACTAAAAGCACATAAAATATATCGTGCAAGTAGAGCATTGTCAATATCTTTTTGATTTGCAGATTCTGTAAAGTGATTAATAGACTCTACTAATGCACCCCTTATATCTTGATGTTCTCCAATATCATAAGAGTTTTGTAATGTATTAATCTGTTTAAAAATATTAAAAGACAAAAGTAAAAATGTATTATTTGTACCATTATATAAATTATTTTTATATTTAGTATTTGATATTGCAGTATTTCTAAAATTAGAATATGCTTCTGTTGGTTGATTAAAATTTGTTAAATTATCAGTTTGATTTGAAACTGCTACTAACATTGTTTTATTGTTATTTTCTGTACTCATTATTAAATCTCCATATTAATTATTATGAATTGCCCATATGGTATATTCGACGTTAGGTAGCTTACCTGATAGATGAAAAGCAAATCCACCTGATTGAGTAAGTTTTTCTTTATCTTCTGCTTTTAAATTTACTTTAAAGTAAAGATAATTAACCTTGTATGGTATTTGCCTTGGAGCAGTTGTTAAATGTTTAAGTTTAAAACCTCCTAGATGATAATTTACAAGATCCCTAATAGTTTCAATAGTTCCCATTTTAAGGTTTGAAAGAAGTGTTTTTTTAAGTTTATCACTATCCATATCTGCCTTAACTGCAAATATAAAACTTGAAGTCTCAATCATAGACTTATCTGTAAGTTTAGATATATAGATTCCATACTTCTGTTGTTCAACAGGAAGTGAAATACTATTTTGTTCTAATACCATACTTAGCATATCATTAAGTTCTAAAATAATAGTATTAAAACTTTCACCTTGATACTCATGATCATATTCAAATTCTGTTAAAATTCTCTTCTCTTTTTTCATAAAAACAGCCAGTTCTCCAACAAAAGAAGTTAATTCAAGAAAAAGCTCTGATGGATTTATTCTATCTTGTGTAAGGTAGTAATATAATCGGCTTTTTGTTTTATTAAGAAGTTGAAGCATTAGGTAGTCCCCTAATTCTGTTGCTTGAACATTTGAATCACTTAACTTTTCAGCAAGTTTTTCAGCTCTATAAGATATTGTACTTGATAATTCATTTACTTTAGAAAGTAATTTCTTTGAGGCATGAAGATGAAGATAGGTTGGTAAGTAATCTGTATCTAAACTTACTATTCCACTAGCACTTACATCTCCAATTGTTCCTATTTTTATTTTTACATATCCATCATTAATATCTTCTTCTAAAAGAATCTTAAAATCATACCTAGCTCCAACAATATTAGTTTCACTCATCTCGCCAGCATTACTATTTGCTATATTATTAATATCTTCAGCAATAAAACGAGTTAATCTATTGTTTTGTTCTTGAAAATGAATTTCATCACTATTATTTGTAGTAATAGGAAGTGCTAAATAAAATGATTTAGATATATCTTCAATTGAAATATCTCTTCTTAGAGAATCAATTTTAGAATCAATATAAAATAATGTTCCATCTGGCATTATTCCAGAGGCATTATTGATAACAATTTTTCCTGCACTTAGATGATGTGTATCAATATCAATATCAAAAAGACCCCAAACATTTGAATTTACTTCTTTTGTTCGTGACATTAGTTCATGTGTAAAATACCTATCACTTTGCTGAAAATGTTGAGGACGCATAAAAAGTCCTTCTTTCCATACTACTCTGTACTGTATCATTCAACTTCCTTGATTTTAGATTTATCAATAGTAATCTCAACAGACTTATGTGATTTATTTTTAAGATTGATTACATATCTCCATATTGAGTTATTATTTAAATCCCTAAAATTACCAATAATTCCTAAATACTTTGCCTTTGGATCAAACTTAATTTTATAAATTTGTTCTTGATTTGGTAAAATAATATGTTTATTTTTAGAAATCAGGTCACTACTTAATCTATTTTCTTTACTATCTATAATTGCCCAATAATCAAGTTTAGAAAATTGTTCAGCAGAATCAAGTTCATAAAAGCTAAGCATTAATGGTGTAGATATTTTATTTTTATCAAGATTAATATTATTACTACTATTAATTGTTAATTCTAAGCGTGTTGTACTGTTTAAACATCCACTAAATGTTAGTAAAATAAATATACTAACTATTGATTTTACTATATATTTCATTTTCATTTTAAAGACCCTTTCTTGTATCGCTAATATGAAGTTTTAGACTATATGAAGTGTTCTCATATTCTCTTTTAAAGTCTTCATGTATTAACTTAGTAGCTTTGTCTGGATTTTTATTTAAATCATTAAACATATCTACATATGCCTTCCAAATAAGTTGCTGTTTTGGTAAAACACCACGAAGTGACCCATTTGTTTCAAATTTATATTCAAGGTTTTTTGGTGCAAAGTTCTTCATTCCGATTTTAATAATGTTTTTACTTGCACTATGAAGAGCTATAGAATGTGAATCAAGTTCATTAAATGATTTTGCCATTGCTTCTTCTACTGGCATCATTCCTAGTATCATTCCTTGATTTTCATCTTGCAAAAGCTTTGCAGCAGCTGATCCTAGCTTAATAGGATTATTGTTTTCAGTATCTAGGTAAGGAGCTGAAATATCAAGATCTTGTTTTATTTTATCTTTAATTTGTATTGAATTTTGAAGATAGTTAAGTGTATTATTAATAAAATCACCAATTTTAGACATTATTACATCTCGCTCTGATTGATCTAATGAATTAATAGATAGTCCTAATTTAGATTCTAAAATAGCAATAGATGCTTCCATATCATTAACATTATTCATTGATGTTTCCTTTTTTATATCTTTCTTTTTTGAAATTTTCTTTGTTGTAGGCGGTTGTTTAGGCTCACAATATGTAGGTGCTAAAATATGATTTTCAAGTATATCTTCTTGAATTTCAACATCTGCTTCTAATATAGTTTCAACTAATGGTGTATCTATAATATTTATATTTTCAGATATTTCTGGTAAAATCTCTGAATTACAAAGAAAATCATCATTAGGAATAATATCTTCATTACTACTTGTATCTTCAAAGCTACTAATAATATCATCTTCAGAATAATCATTATTTGAATAACGAGCTTGAAGCTCATGGTCACCAATAATAAATACATCTGAAGCATTAATTTCTATAGGATGCCCTTTTGGAAGTTTCTTATAAGGATTTTTTAAATAAGTACCATTTGTACTTTCATCTTTAATAAAATAACTTCCATGCTTATAAATAATAGTAGCATGATGTCCTGATATATAAGAGTTTTGATCTGTTAAAACCCAATCATTATCTTCTATTCTTCCAATACTTCCACCTTTTTCTTCAAAGTGAAAATTACGTTTTTCAGGAATATTTTTACCATTTTTTATAATATCTAGTATTAATTCCATTTTTGCTTCTTTTCAATATCTTGTTTCTCAGGTTTCACCTGATACAGTGGCGTATAGTTATCTTGAATTAATATGCATCCAGATAATGTTATTGATAGCAACAATGCTAATGCTAATGTTAATGTTAGTTTCATTTTTTTCCTTTTTTATAATTGATTTGTTTGTTTTTTATTTACTGTACTTTTAATAATAATTTTACTATCACTATCTAAACAAAGTTTAACCGTAGCTAGTGAATACTGTTTAATAGTACAATCCAGTATTGTTTTAGATAATATAGGCATAATATTAGTATTAATAATAAGATCAATATTTCTTGCTCCTGTATCCATTGCATTTGATAAAAATACAATTTTATCAAGTACATCTTCATCATATTTAAACTTCACCTCTTTTGTTAATAGTTGTTTTTCTATAAAAGTAAGTTTAAGTTTTACAATTTTCTTTAATGCTATATCACTTAAATTCATATAAGGTACTACATTCATACGACCTAAAAGGGCAGGTTTTAAATAAGAAGACAATGTTGGATTAATAGCATTTATTAATTCTTGCATCTCGATATTTTCATTTTCTTTACATAAATTAGTAATTTCATCAGTTGCAAGATTTGAAGTCATAAAAATAACTGTATTTCTAAAATTTATCTCTCTACCTTCTCCGTCACTAACAACTCCTCTGTCAAATATTTGATAAAAAAGATTTAAAATATCTGGGTGTGCTTTTTCAATTTCATCTAAAAGAACTACAGAATATGGTTTGATACGAACAGGATCAGTTAATTGACCACCTTCTCCATAACCAACATATCCAGGAGGTGAACCAATAAGTCTTGAGATAGTATGTTTTTCTTGAAATTCTGTCATATTAATTGTTGTTAAAAACTTCTCTCCACCAAACATTAATTCTGCTACATTTCTCGCTGTTTCTGTTTTACCAACACCAGATGGACCTACTAATAAAAACACACCTGCTGGTGAATTTTCATTTTTCATTCCTGCTGTAGAAATTTGTAAAAATGTACTTAGATGAGACAATGCCTCATCTTGACCAATTATTTTTTCTTTTAATTTCTCATCTAAACTTAATACAAGTTTTGTTTGCTCCTCTACCATTGAACCTAGTGGAATACCAGTCCATGAAGCAATCACTTCGGCAACTTGTTCAAAACTAACATTTTCAAAAATATAAGTTCCATTTTCTTGTAATAACTTAAACTTGGTATATTCTTTTTTTAATTGAATTTGATTACCATCTTTTCTAAGCTTTATAATTTTCTCTAAATGATTTTTTTGTTTTTTCCATAAAGTATTTATTTTTTTAGCTTCTTTTTCAAGAGTCCTTTTTTCTTTTTCTAAAAGTTTAATATTTTTAGAATAATCTTTTACCCCATGTTCCATATCTCTTTTATATGAGACTATTGTACGATTAACAATAATAATATCATTTTCTATTTTTTGGAAAGCAAAAGGTACATTAGATTTAGATATTTTAACATTAGCACAAGCTGTATCTAAAACATCTATAGCCTTATCTGGAAGTTGTCGTCCAGTAATATAACGTGCAGATAATTGAACCGCAGATACAAGTGCTTGATCTTCAATATATACATTATGTTCATCTTCATACTTATTAGCAATACCTCTTAAAATTGTAATTGATTCCTCAATACTAGGTTCCATTAAATCAATTTTTTGGAAACGACGAGAAAGTGCGGGGTCTTTTTCAAAATATTTTCTATATTCTAACCAAGTAGTTGCAGCAATAGTTCTAAGGTTACCTCGAGCTAATGCAGGTTTTAGAATATTTGCAGCATCAGAACCACCTTCATTTCCCCCAGCTCCAATTAAAGTATGTGCCTCATCAATAAATAAAATAATGAATTCAGAACTTTCTTGAATCTCTTTAATTACTGCTTGTAATCGTCTTTCAAATTCACCCTTAACACTTGCTCCAGCTTGAAGAGCACCTAAGTCAAGTGAAAGAATTTGTGCATTATAAAGATAATTAGGTACTTCCTTATTGATTATTTTAAGTGCTAAACCTTCTACAACTGCTGTTTTACCAACACCAGCCTCACCAACTAAAATAGGATTATTTTTTCTACGACGAAGTACAATATCAATAGCTTGCTTAATCTCTTCATCTCTACAAAGTACAGGGTCAATTTTACCTTCTGAAGCATATTGAGTTAAATTTGTTGTATATTTTTCTAGTTCACTATTTGTAGATATATCTTTCTTTTGTGTTGATGTTAGCTTATTAATTGCTTCACTGTTTAGTCCCTCTAAAAGTATTTTAACTTCTTTTACAGGAATATCTGCAAATAATTTAAAGTATGCTGTATTAATATATCGTGATGTATTATCAAAAAATGACAAGATAAGTGAAGTTTCATTGATATATAAAAGTTCTAAAGTAACATGAGAGATAATATATGCATCTTCTAGCCATAAAATCAACTGAGTTGATAAAACAGGGCTTATACTTTCACTAGAACTTACTTTTACTCCATGTTGTAATGCTTCTTGCATCTTCTGTTGTGAAATATCATATTGAGATAATAATGCATTTAATACACTTGTAGGATTTTCTAACATAACATATAAAAAATCTTCAATCAGTACTTCATTACCTCCTCTTGAAACACATCTATAACCTGCGTTTTCTAAATCTTTTTTTGTTAATGTATCCATTTTCTGAATTAATTTTGGTAATTCTAACTTCATTATTTTCCTTAACTACTTAATATAATTTTTGCATCTTCTTTAACTACTCCGCAGAAGCAATTTACACCAAGATGATGTTTTGAAAGCTCAAAAAGCTCCGTCTTATTCTTATCAATCTCTAAACACAACTCATATTCCAATGGTTCATTTAAAGCAAAATCTATTAATTCTTTTAATTCTCCTATTTTTTTACCATGTATACTATACTTATATAGACTATCAAATTCTATATTATTAAGTAATATTTGAAATTTAGATGCTTTAGTCTTTATACTTTCTCCAATTAATAAATTTGAACCTAAACTACAATTTTTTTCACCTAACTCTCCATATTGCCAACTAGGAATTTTTTCATTCATCTGAATACATTGCACAATCTCAAGCTCTTGATGATCAAGATAATGTCGTAAAATTGAAGTTAAAGTTCCTGCTGATTTTTGTTTAATACTTATAAGTCCTATATAAGGTAATATTTTCTGAAAATTAAGTCTAGAATTTTTTACTTGTGTTTCAGAATATAAACCTAAGATACTTAACATATATTTTGAAAACTTATCTGATAAATCTGATTGATACTGAATATAATACCGTTGTCGTTGCCAAATAGGATAAAACATCTTTTGAATATGATGATTAAAAAGGTCTAAAAAGTCCTTTAAAACTTCATCTGTATCTACGCTATCTAAAACCATTTCACAATAATGAGAAGGGAGTGGAGAAGTTGCACCAGAAAGACCTAAAAAATTTAATGTTATTTCAGCATTTTTTCCCTTTGAAGTATTGATAAATTCTATTTTTGATATTTCTGATTTTGCAAAAGATAAACTAGGATTTGACTTAAAACGAAGTCTTTCATAAAGTTCTTGTGGATTTTCTGATGGATATATCTTTTGTAGGTGCGTCATAGAAATACGAACACCTTGTGATAAAGAATATTTTGATGCAGATAATTTTATTTGTTTATTTATGTTAGCTATAGACATCTAATTTATACCAAATCCTTATTTCCTATTTTTGCAGGCCAAGAAAATGTTTCATGGTTTTCAATATGTACAATAAGTTTATGAAATGAGTTTATACTAGAGTATAAACTGAAAAATTCATTTAAAATACAACATAGATGATATGCTTCACCAATTCCTATAAATTTTGTTGGATCAATATGAAGTTCTGTTTCAATTCCTCTAATTGGAAGACCTTCATATATCATCTGTATTCTTTTATTTGAAATTGAAGTTATACCACTTAATATAATATCTGTTTTCTCTTTTTGTCTAATATCATTTGCTCCAAAAAAATCATAAGTTTGTAATATCATTTTTAATGTTGATATATTTTCTAATGAAAGATAATTTAAAGACATATTGGAAATTAATTTCCATAAAAAATCCCCACTTATAGGTGGTGGATAAGACAGAGATGGAATTGTAATATTATGAAAACTTAAATCAGAAGAAGATATAGGGTCATTTACACTTAAACTACCTAAAGGTAAAGTTGAAGGTATATCTTTATTTGTTGTTGTCATTTTTACTGAAACTGTTGCTGAACTATGTTCTAAATCATCAAAAATACCACCAGATGATGCAAAGCGTAAAAAAGTATCTGTTCTATCCATTGTTTCGCTTAATTTAATATGTTTAGAGTAATATTCTCCTTCACTATCAGTATGTCCAAAAGATTCAAATAGATGATAATCTTGATAGATACTTTTACTAGGAATCCAACCTCTTACATTTTCAACAGAAAAAACTTCACTTTGCTCTTTTTTTAATTCTGAGGCTGTTAAAAGATACTCATCTTCTATTTCTGTTTTACGAATTGGAATAGCATCACTTTCAAATAAATTAACTACAGGAGTACAAAAAAGATGAAAATCATCAGTAGAGGGAAGTTGTGTAGTTGAAAGAACTTTTGAAAAATTAAACTTTAAGCTAAAACTATCAGATTGACTTAAATTGTCACCTGATATATTTTTAATATTTTCTAAATCTTTGATATCAATAAAAAGATGTTTGTCTGGAAAACAAAAATATTCTTGTATCATAACATAGCCATCAAATGTATTTTTAGGATATGGAATTATTGTTTCTACTGAATTAAATCCAACTGTTGATATTGAGTTTTTAGAAATAGTAATTTTATCTATCTCTTTTTTATTTTTATCTTTAATTATTATTTCTATATTTTCAATATATCTATCAAAATAAAGATAAAGTTCTTTTGACATAAACTTTGAGCCACCAAGAAATAGTCTTAATGTCTCAAAATTAACCTCAGTTAAGTTACCAGATACACTCATTTTTAAATCTAGTTCAATAGTTGCTTTTTTACCATAAGTTAAATATTCAATATTATCCAGTTCTAAAGGCATAATTGTTGTATTAAAACAAGTTTTAAATTTACATACAACACCATTTGATGATGGTTTTGAAAGTAATTGTAAGCCTTTTTCTACTTTTTGATTTTTCATATCATTTTTAAGTGAATGAAATTTTACAATTGCATAAGAGGGAACTGGACGGATATAATTTGGCCATAATAATTGAATAAGATTATGTGCAACTTCAGGAAGTTCTTCATCAAATTTTTGGTGAAGTTTCCCTGTTAGAAAAGCAAATCCCTCTAGCATTCTTTCTACATCTGGATCTTGACCTTCTTTAGATAGGTAAGATGAAAGTCCTGGATTCTTTTTTGCAAATATAGCACCATCTACTCGTAAAGAGTTTAATTCTTTAATATAATAATCTTTAGTCTTCATCTGTATATACTTTCACCTTTCCATTACTTAGTAAATCAGCTTTGTAATGTATTTTTTTACTTTGTCCATTGATATGTAAAAAACCTTCAATATGAATATTCATTTGGTTATCAGTTAATTTATCTTTTGATATACCAACACGGGTTTTATAAAGTCTTGGTTCATATTTCTTAATAGCTACTTCAGCACTTGTTTCAATGTGCTCAATAGAATCTTTTAAACTCATATCTATATTATTTAAGTCAGTTCGCCCATAATCTTCAGCGATTTGAGCACTTCCTGCATTTGTAGAAAATATACGAGAAAGGTTATTGGCTACAGATAGATAAAGTGCCTCTTCGGTTGTTGTACCTTTTCCACTTTCTAAACCACCTGTAAGTCTTTCAAATAAACTTCCCTTATATACCATTTATCTTAATCTTTATCTAATTTACCAACAAGTGAAAGTTCAAAACTTGCACCCATATATTTAAAATGAGGACGAAGTGACATTTTTACACGATACCAACCTGGCTCACCAGCAACATCTTCAACTAAAATTTGTGCAGCTTTAAATGGTCTCTCACTTCTAATCTCAGCAGATGGATTTTCTTGATCTGCTATATACTGTTTAATCCATTGATTTAATTCTCTTTCTAAATCTGAACGCTCTCTCCATGAACCAATATGTTCTCTTTGAAGAATTTTAATATAATGTGACATACGAGTAATAGCAAAAAGATATGGTAGTTGTGTCCCTAGCTTATAGTTAAGCTCAGCATCTTTTCCTTCTGGAGTATTAGCAAATATTTTTGGCATTTGAGCAGAGTTTGCAGCAAAGAATGCAGCATTGTTACTACCTTTTCTCATTGTTAATGGGATAAAACCTTGTTCTGAAAGTTCATATTCTCTTCTATCAGATACAAGAACTTCTGTAGGAATTTTCATCTCAATATCACCCATACTTTCAAAAGTATGTACAGGAAGGTCTTTAACTGCACCACCACTATTTGGTCCAATAATATTTGTACACCATCTAAAGTTTGCAAATGAATCTGTTAATTTAGAAGCAAAAGCATAAACTGTATTACCCCATAAATAATCTTCATGATTTGCTGATACATCTTCTTTATAAACAAATTTAGAAATAGGATTATCTTCAGGGTCATAAGGAGGACGAAGTAAAAATCTAGGCAAAGTAAGACCAACATAACGAGAATCTTCATTTTCTCTAAATCCTCTCCATGCAGCAAATTGAGGAGAACTCATAACATCTTCCATATCTTTTAAGTCAGGAAGTCCTTCAAAGCTATCTAAACCAAAGAATTTTGGACCAGCAGATGAGATAAAAGGAGCATGAGCCATAGCTGATATTGAAGCCACTTTAGCTAAAAATTTCATATCAATATTTGATGGTGAAAGTTGATAATCTGCAATAATTGTTCCAACTGGTCCTCCTCCAAATTGTCCATAACCTGAACTATATACATGCTTATAAAGTCCTGATTGTGTAATATCTAAACACTCTTCAAAGTCTTCTAATAATTCTTCTTTAGAAACATTTATAATTTCCATTTCAATATTTTGTCTAAAGTCTGTACGCTCAACTAGCATATATAATCCACGCCATCTTGATTCTAAGGCTTGAAACTTTTCATTATGTAAAATTTCATCCATTTGTGCAGAAATCTTTGCATCAATCTCAGCAATCATTCTATCAACAATAGATTTATTAACTTTTTCTTCTGCATTTTCACTCTTTAACATTTCACCAATTAAAGCTCCTACTCCTGATTTTACTACATCATAAGTATCATCTTCTTGTTTAAGACTTGTTTGAGATACTATATTATCAAGTAAATCACCAGATGCTTGACTTGTATTTTTTTCTGAATTTTCTGCTAACATTATTTTTCCTTACTTTTGTTCTTCTAGGTTTAATTCACCTAGTAATTTTTTTCGCTCATCATCATTACTAATTGCACTTTCAATTGCTTTTCTAAAAGCTGGAACATTTCCAAGAGGCCCTTTAAGAGCTATAAGTGATTGTCGAAGTTCCATTAATTGTTTCATCTCATCAACATTCTCAACTATACTTTCAGGAGAGAAATCTTTCATATTTTCTAAGTTAAGACTTACTGTCAATGAAGCATCTTCTTCATTAGTAAGTTTATCATCAACAGTAAAATCAAGTGAAAGGTTTTGATGTTTTAATACATCATTAAAGTTATTTTTATTCACGCTTATAACCTTTTTATCCTCTACTGGTTTAGCTTCCTCATTTGGATTAAACTCACCTAGTATAGTCATTTTATACGGAATTTCTATCTCTGCTGTCTGATCTCCTGTAGCTGGCTTATATGTAACATTAATTCTTTCTTTTGGTGACTCTGATTGTTTACTCATTTTTTTTCCTTAATTTAAATTTTGATTTCTAATGCTTTTTTTATGTCAATTTTACAAAGACGAGCATAAACTATATTAATATCTTCAATATCAACTTGTGTACGATTAAAGTTAGTTAAATATATATAATATACTTTAGATGACAACTCTGGTTTCCACTCATCTAAATTATATTTTTCAATATCTTTTTTTAACTCTTCAATCAAGGCTAAAGCCACACTGCTTTTTCCAAATTCTACTGCTAGTTCAGCTTTAACTAAACACCAGTAAAATTTTTCCTCCATATTCACTGCACTGATATGGCAACCTTGTAATAGTTCCATCGCCTCCTTTATTTGTTTTTTCTTTGCAAGTATAAATGCTTTTTCAACAACTTGCTTTTTTTCATCTTCTACATTTTCAGTATCAGTATTATTATCTTTTACTACATATTCCATACTTTCAGATAACCACTTCTTTAATTTAATAGAAGCAAATGGTGTAGTGTCTTTAAAAGATAATTTTAAAATATTATTATCAGCTTTTACAAAACTAACTAATATATTCTTAACTTCTAATGCACAAGCAGTATGTCCCATATTCATTAATAGATTAAATGCTATAAAATGTCCATCTAACCAAAAAGGAGAACGAGAGATAAGTGATTCTAAACTATCTAATGCTTCATCAAATTTCTCCTCTTCTATTAATTCATCTATATTATTTGTACTCATTTGAGAAGGTGGATTAATATGTGTCTTTCCATCTTCATTTATAGGTAAAGAATCTATCTCTAACCAAGCTAATAAACGAACTAAACGAATAGGACGAATATCTGAAGAATTTTCACTTCTATAATAATTATGTAAAGATGTGATATTTTTCTTTACAACTTGAAGCATCTGTAAAGCATCATCATCTGAATTTATTGTACTTATATTTTCTGTAACCTTTTTGGTATTAGAAGATGTATCAGAGTTTAAAATCTCTTTTGGTTCATTAGACTTCATCTTTTGCTCTAAAGCTAAACGAAGTTTTTTAAATATAGACACTTCCTCTTTTACTACAATAGCAAAGTTTATTTCTAGTTCTTTAAAAATAGTAAATAAACTTTCTGCATTTAGTGCAATATCTATACCTCCTCTTTCATCTAGCATTTCTTCATTTAATAATTCTTCTAACCAAAGCAAAGAAGAAATTCTTATTTTCTGAGATTTTGGAAATAAATCATCTTTATAAGTTACTAATACTGTATTAAAAAGTTTTAATTCTTTTTCAAGCCCACTTGAACCTTCTTTTTTCCAAACTGCATATATCAACCAACAAAATACTTTTATATCTTTTGTTGATGTTGTTAATAAATTAAAAGACTTGTTATAAACCTTTGTCCAGTCAGTACTTATATCTTGAATCATTGAATTAGACTTGTCTATTTCTGATTCAAGAGAAAGGAAACTATCTTCATATTTAGAATCTATACCACAAGGATTTAATTCATTAATTGGAGCTAAAATTTTTTCTATCACTGACTACCTTCCATTTTCTAGTTTTTAGTGTTATAATTTACAATATTATGATTTTATCAATAAATAACTTTACTTTAAGTAAAATACATAATATTTTTATTTATATAAAGGATTTAAGATGGCGGGAAAACCAATAGTAATAGAATCAGGGTCGATATTATGTGCTCATGGTGGAAAAGTTGGATTAAGTTCAAGTGTTCCAAATCATGTGATAGCTGGACAAAAACCACTTTACAATAAAGATTTAGTAGGAGCTCCAATTTCTGGTTGTCCTAAAAAATCACCTTGTACAAAAGTAGCTTCAATAAGTTCAGCTACAACTGAAACAAATGTAGCAAATAAAGGTGGAAATTATTTACTAACAATAGATGGATGTAAGACGAATAAAGGTGCAGCACTTATCTTATCCAATCCAGGACAAACTCAAAGTACAATAGCTGGAAAATCTGGTGGTAGTGGAGGAGATATCATACAAGTAGAACTTGAAGAAGCTATTGTTGATGAGAAGATATTTATTAAAAAAGAAAAGTTTAGATTGTTTCCTCTTAGAATGAGTGGTGGTGAAGTAAAAGCTTTAAGAGGTGCTAGAGATTTTAAAGTTATAAAAAACTATTTTGGTAAGGATAATGATTCTTATACTTATGATAAGGTTGTTACTAAAACTGATGCTTATTTATATATAACTATTAGTGATATTACTACTGAGTATAAAGTTATAAACCGTGGAGATTTATTTTGTCCTGTAATGCAAAAGGTTCAATTTAAAGATACTAAGACTGGAGTTATTCGTAAATATATCCCTTGTTATGAAGAAAAAGGTATTGTTAAATTTATTTATTCAAATATCAAGCTTACTAAAAGTAATCTAGGAGACTTTACAGCCATTGAAGTAACTCTTACTGATAGTAAGAATTTGTATATTCAACACCACAAAAACTATTCTAAACTTCCTAGTTATATAGAAAAAGATTTAAAAAAACTTTATCTATCTCAAGATAAGGCAAAAGCATTAAAACAAAAATACTTAAACATAGTGACTTATATACCAGACCCTATAGGTGAAGTTGAAGATTTATATAATGATTATGAGTTTTCATATCATATGTACTATGGTCAAAATAAACCTATCATAGACACCATAAGAGGACAAAATCAATACCCTTATGCTGTAGCTGATATGTTGGATTATTTATATGTTTCTAAAGATGAAAGAGATAAATCTCTAAATCAAAGAAAAGCACTTCATAAACATTATGAAAATTTAATACAATTTGCCAAAGAAGATATGGTAGAAATAATAGAAGAAAATATGATAGGGAAAAATATATTTCCTGTATTTGATGCAAAGATTGCTTCTGAGTATTATGATGAGTTGAAGTTTATTGATAATGATTTCTTTCAAAACTATTCTGATCTTAGACTTGATTTGAGTGATGGAAGATACAATCATAAAAGCCAACCACATATTATAGATAAGTATTTTATTATATCATCTACAAAACATAAAGATTTAGAATCTAATCATCAAAAAGCTTTAGCTTATCTAATCTTTTCACTTTGTTATTCTCCTAAATATAAAGATAGTGTATCTAGTAGATTGAAAGTTGAAGCTGATAAGTTTTATTATTTACTAAAAAACTCTACATCTTTACCACAAATAAATAAGAAAACTTTAGATGATGTATCAACAATAGTAACAAATCAAAGTGAATTGATAAATATATTTTCAACAGAAAACCCACTTTTAGAAGAGTTTGAAACTCTTGATATAGTTCTTAAAAATATAGCCTTTAATCCAAAAGACAATCAAAAGTTTTATGAAAATTTTGAATCTTTAAAAACAGGAACTAACAAACAAAAAGTATATTATGATAAAGGTTTAAAAACACCTAGTGAAATCTTACCAGATATAGAAAAACAACTTAAAAATGCAGAACTTAAAACTCTTTTAGATAAATATTTAAAATTAACAATAGTTGAAAATGATAAATATGATTACAATCATTATCTTTTAAATTTATCTTATATGCTTATAGCTCCAAGAGCCAAACTTGATAAAGAAACAGAAGCTTTATCTGTTTTCAATACTGATAATAAACATATCTCAGACTTAATAACTCACTTGACTAAACAGTTAAATCTTATAGGGAAAGAGAAAGCAGAAAAGTTAGATAACGAACCTATAAAAGAGTATTATCTAAATGCACTTTATACACTTATAACACATGCAAAAGTTGGTGATGCCAGTAATAAAGATAGAGAAAATAATGTAAATGGTTTTTTAAATACATTTAAACAAACAGTACCAACACAAGAGATAAAAACTCAAAAACTATTAGACAACAACTTTGCAGAAGATTTAAAAATCAAAACTACAAGTGAAGAGATTTATGCTACTTTAAAACAAATAGATGGGGTTAGTTCTTATTTGGATAAGGTTGATGAGACTTTTGATGATATGGGGAGTGAAGCAGGAGAAAATTTAGATGGTAAAAGAATTAAAAACAATCCAAAATATCAAAAACTCCTAGCCTCAACAAAAGCACTATCATTTTTTATGGCAGTAGGAAGAATATCAGAATATGCACAAAGTAAAGAGAAACTAAAAGTTCATAATATAATAGGTGTAGCAGAAGATACTATTTCAGCTTCACAATATGTAGCTCAATTAGCTGTAAAATCAGATAAAATTGCCCCTATGGCAAAATCTATCCCAAAAAGTTTAGAGCATATCTCAAAAATAGACAAGATAGTTTCTCCATCTAGTATGAAAGTTATTGCTAGATTTGGACTAATTGGAGTGATAGCAAATGCAGTCAATGAACTTAACAACATAGACTATCAAAAAAATGATGATTATTTTATTTCAGTTGGATTAAAAAATGCTATTTATGTTGGATTGTTATTTACCCCAGCATTTGTGGCTTTAGGTGGTATCGCAGTTATAGAAGTTAGTTGGTTTTTTCTAAAAGATAAAATTGAAAATTCTGATATAGAATTATATCTATATGAAAGCTTACTACTTAACACTACTCAATACAATGCAAATACAAAACTTAACAAACAAAGTGGCAATAACTTTAAAGCTTCAATATTTAATGAAACTTTAGAAGGTAAAATAAATTCTTTTTCTACAATGGTAGAACTACGGGAATTTATAGCAAATACTTATGAAACAAATCCACAAGTTATTAAAAATGCTATGAAAAATGAACTAGCAAGATTGAAATCTGCTATTAATGGAGAGGTTGAATAATGAAAAATATATTACTAATACTTTTACTTTTAGTAAGTTCTGTTTATGCTTATGATACTCGGCTTGATAATTATAAGAATGGTAAGATACTTTATGAAAAAGCATTATCAAATGATGTAGATAGTGCTTTTGATTTAGGATTAATCTATGATGAAAATATAAAAGATTATAAAAAAGCTGATTATTGGTATCAAAAAGCATATGAACTTGGTTCAGTTGATGCAGCATTTAATATAGGACTAATGTATGCAACTTTAAAGCAATATGATAAATCAATTAATTGGTATAAGAAATCTATAAACCGTGGAGATAAAGGCACATTTTTGAACTTAGGGTCAGTATATAAAAAATTGCATCAATATGATGATGCAATTTTTTGGTATAAAAAAGCTTATAATATGGGTAACATTCGTGCTTTACATAGCTTAGGATTATTATATAAAAATGATTTAAATAATTTAATAGAAGCAATAAAATGGTATAAAAAAGCTTCAAAAGGTGGATATGCAGATTCTTATAAAAACTTAGCCTTAGTAAATCTTGAGCAAGGTAAAAAAATAAAAGGTGCTTCTTGGTATATAGCCCTAATAGATATAAAATACTCAAAACAAAAAGTTATAAAATATCTAAAAACTAAATGGAAATTAACAGATGAAGAGTTAAAAAAAGCCTATAAATTACAATTGACTTTAGATATACCAAAGCATTATAAGGGTGGGATATAGTAGTCAGTATCGATACTAATATATTACTATAGGATTATATGCTCACCTATTACTTTTGCTTCCCCATACTCTGAGTATAATATATTTCCATCACCCTTATCTGCCTCTATTGTTTGCATTTTCCCCATCTTTTCTGCAGCTTCATACATTAGTAGACATTCTTCTTCTAGGTTCACTCTATTCTCTCCAGTTCTTCTTGTATCTCTATTAATTCTTTTTCAATCTTCTTATATTCTATATCATTTAAATGAACATTTGGTGTAGGTCTTTTTCTGTATTTTCTAATGATTTCTATTTGTGTGTGCTCTAGGTCTCTTTTCTTACCCTTTAGGTCTCTTATTTTTTTAATCCTTTGTTCTTTGTCCCGCTCTTCTGCTTTTGCTCCTTCTACTCTCTCTACTCTTCTTATATCAGCTAATTGCTTTTCATAGAATTTATTACCTGGTATCCTACTTAATATATCCTTACATTTGTAGCATGTAACCTCTTTGAAAACTTGTGTAGCTCCACCACCTATTTGCTGATTACATATACATCCATTCTCATGGTCATCTGAAAAATAATGTTTATGCATTGTTATTCCTTTTGTTATTTGTCTACTAATATAGCTGATTTAAAGTGTTTTCCATTATAACTCTTTAGCCAATCTTTCTTTTCATTTCCTAATATTAAGTACAGTACCACATTCTGCTCAATACTTACATCCCAGTAGTTATCTTCAAATGTTTCTTTATCTTGGCCTGACGGCTTTGCTATGGCTTGTGGGTGTGTATGCCAATCTCCTAAGTAAGTGGTATTTCCCTTTGACTTTCTCCATACCTTTTTCATTTTCTTATTTAGGCATTTACCATCTAGTACTACACCATACTTATCCTGTATGATATATTTACACATTACTACTTCTGTTACTATGATTTTATTTATTGCAGGATAGAGCTCACCCATTAATTGTCCACCCTCTTCAAAGTGGACATCTTTTACTTGTCTATATTTGTTTAGTTTTTTTCTTACTTCATTAGTAAAAATTACTTCCAGGTTATTCTCATCAAATATATATTTAGACTTCTTTAATGACAGCATCCTTTTTAATGCTAAAACTATTCTCTTTTTCAATTCTTAAGTACTCCTCTGGGATATCTTTTAGATCTCCATAAGATGACATTGTGGTCTTGGTATTTGTGCCTTGTAGATGCTTTATTATCATTATTGCAAAGTGATTAACATGTATATCACTATTTATATATGAGTATGGCATATATGTAGCATTACATCCTACATCTTCTTTTACTAGACTTTTTGCATATTCTTTATCTACTACAGAAATAGCATCATATATATCAAGAAGATTAAACTCATTACCATCTCTATAACTATCTGCTACTCGCTTATCAAATAATAATGCATGACCTGCTACTGCTTTTGCTTCTAACCAACATGTTATTACTGGAGGATTTATTTTATTTATTACATCTATTATAATCTTTTCTTGTACTTCTGTTCCATCACTTCCTAGAGCAAGTATTATTAAATCCATACTTTTTAATATGTTTAGGTACTCTTCTGCTTGCCCTTGATATCCTATTATATTATTATCATGGTACTGTTGCTTTAATTTATCTGCTAATGCTGTAGCCTTATTAACTCCAACACTTTCTAATCCTAAATAATGTCTTCCTATATTGTCTATCTTTAATCGTGACTTATCTATAAGAGAAATACTAGTTACTCCAGATTTAAAAAGTTTTTGTGCTAGCGGTGCACCTACAGAACCACATCCTACAATTGCTATCTTTTTATGCAACAATGAAGTTTTTTTACTTACTTCATCACCACCTCTTGAGTATATTCTTTCTCTACTTATACTAGATGCATCTATACCTTTTATCTCTTTTGATTGCATATTGCTACCAAAGAGTATGCTATATAGTGTTTTATTTATAGCAGTACCATATATTGTAAGTGCTGCAAAATGTCTTTCTCCTGTAGGAAGCATAAAAGAAAATATTACTACAAACTCACCTTTTATTTGAGTTCTATAGTTTCTCACTTCTTCTTCTAGATTATTACCTACAATTACTTCTGCTAGTTCTTTGTGATCATATGGAATCTTTTCTGGGAAATAGTTGTCAAAATTTAGAAATACACCTTTTGTTTCAGTACTGTCTAAAGGATGAGAATTTAGATATTCTGATATCTTGCCATTATTGTTTTTTACAAAATACTGTTTACTAAATTCTCTCTTTTGTACTAAAAGAGATATCTCTTTATATTTGGTACTCTGCTCAAACATTTCATTCTCATAGAGAATAACCCCATTAATGGATTTCCAGTAGCTATCAAACTCTTTATATATTTCATCTGGAGGGAATTTATCACTATTAATGTCATCTATATATTTTTCTAGAGCTGCTACTTGGTTTTCAATAAGTGCTTCTACTGAAGGAAAAAGTCTCTTCTTATTATCTTCTGTTAAACATATTTTAAAATTATCACCACCATCATCTCTTTCTATGTGAGGATATTTTAAAAATATGTTCTTGTCATTTATGTAGAATTGTGGGTATTCTGGGTGAATTGTTGTTTCTATAGCTACTTTTATATTAGTTGGTATATCTTTAATATTATATGTTTTTTGCATTGCAATTGTTGTTTTGCTTTTTATTTTATTTTTTATTTTTTTTCTATTTTCGCTCTTGCTGTTAATTTTCGGCTTACTTTTAGTTTTAAAGGTCTTGAAACCTTTTTTACCAAGAGCTATCTTTGCAAGCTCTTGACTTTTATGCATATGTGTTGTTTGTTTGAGAAGTATCAGGTTCTTCCGTAGTCACATTTTCTTCATTTGTAGATATTTCTTTTAGATCTTTATCTACTACTAGTTCTGATGGACCATTTTTTTTACATGATTTTATTCCATTTTCCATAGCACCTTTACCACCTTCATATGGTTCACTCTTAGCAATAGGATCATTACCTATTTTAAATATAAAATATGGTCTATCTCTACTATCTACTTTTCTTTCATAGTTTGCATCATCCTGGCAATTGGCTTTGGCCATATCTATTTCTCTTAATACTTGACCAAGTGTAGCATGTTGAGCAGTAGCTGTTAAAATTGGCTCTTTATGGCTAGGTGAAAATAGATTCCATTGAAATGGTCTATCTTTGCTTTTAGATGGTGTTACTTTGTAGTAACCGTTTGAATAATCGTTTGACATTTATTCTCCTTTCATAAATTTTTTTGTATAACTATTATAGCTCTTTTGTATATTTATGTAAATTATACTTTGGTATATACTTTTACTTATCTCTTTTTAGCTAGTTCATAATATATCTAATAATTTCCATTTACTATTAAATTAATAAGTTCTACTATCTTATCTGTTATTATTTATTTTATAACAGACCTTAACCAAGTTTTAAATAATCTAGGTTTATTATATCTATCATCATAATCAGACATAGGCGATACATTAATTGCTCCTATCTCATCTGCTACTGCGAACATATCTTCTTTTACTATGATAGAATCTAAAGTAAAGCTTCCAGTTACTTCTGCTAGTTGATTTAATTCTTCTTGAGTATTAATTGCTAATACTACTCCTGATTTTAATATCTTTTGATGTTCCATTTAATTTCCTTTATTGTTTAAATAATCTAAGTTGTTTTGCCAGCCTATATCTTCTATTTCTTTTTTTGTTAGTTCAATACCCTCATAGCTCTTAAAATGAATGTTATGATGGCATACACAGCTCTTTCCAACATTTACTAAGAATCTATCATCTTTTGCATGTGAACCGTATTTAGCATGGTGTGGTACTCCTGATTGAGTATCTATATTACATATTTGACAAGTGTTTATTTTCATAATAAAGTCTTGTCTATTTATATATTCAGTATCGTTAAACCTAATAACTAAGCTTTTATCTCTTAAGTCAAGTGTCATTACATCAACTTTGTTTTTAGATAATTGTTTTGATTTAGCTATAGGGATAGTTTGTTTTTCTATTGTATTGTGATTTTTTACAAAGTTAGTGGGCTTTGATTCTTTCTTCATTAGTGAACTTAGTGTTGAAGCATTACTTTTGTATTGGACTTTTTCTTTAGTCTTTGGCTTTCCGAAGCTACCGTTTGATGGTCTTTTGCCAAATAATGATTTAGTTTTATTTTGTTTGTTATTCTTTAACTGTTTATCTTTAGTGTAGTTTTTAATTGCTATTGTCATTATTCTACCTTTTGTATTTATAGAATAATATAGTAATTTTTTAAAGAAAGCTAAAAGTATGTCAATTTGACATACTATTGAGAGATGACTATATCCTTTGATAGAGATAATTTTATTTTAGCAACTTCTTGATGACTTATAGATGCAATCATTTTTATATATAGCTCCATTGTGTATCGTGCATCATTTCCAGCATTATGAAGAAATTTAAATTGAACTCCATACAAGTAAAATAGGCTATCAGCTGATGCTTGACTTGTCTTCTTTTTATTTGAACGAATCATATTAAAGATATCTTGTGTATCAATTATATTAAATAGATTGCTAGACATCTTAATATGATTATACTTTTTAGATTTAGTTTCTCTTTCAATATAGTTGAAATCATTAGATACTCCATGACCAACAATATAATCAGCTTTATGTAAAACTTTACTTAGCATACTCATTGCTTCAAAGGTTGATTTCTTGATAGAATTCCCAAAACTAAAATTAAATTTATTATTAGGCACCCTTTTTTTATTACAGTATTTAATATTTTCATTAATTATAATATGCTGTGTGGAACATTTTCCATCACGATAAATAGATATACCAACTTCTGTTAATTTTCTCTGATCAAACTCAAAGGCTTCTATATCAAAAGAAACAAATATTAGCTTCTTGGAGTTGAGTACAATATCTTCAATCTTTTCCAAGAGTATTCTTTGCTTTTCTCTATTTTCTTGTTTATTCTTTAGCTTTTTTCTTTCTTTTTGCCTTTTTTTCTTTTTGGCTATTTTTTCAGCTTCTGCAGTTAACTTATGTTCATGTAATATTGAGTCGTTGAAATCAAGATTTATGGTTTCAGTAGTATAATCTCCTGTTATTTCATCTGGTATCATTTAGTTATCCTAGTGTCTTTTATCTAACATATTATTATGATTCTTTTTTAAATATCAGTAAAGTAAACCAATATATCAATAAGGGAGCTAATACAAAACCAATAATCATTACCTGATATAGTTCTTGAGGTAGTGCTTCTTTTATATTATATAGTAATATTAGAGTAAAGACTACTGATAGATATACTCTTATCTTGGTTGGATATTTAGTCATATAGATTTCTGTTTTGTTGTATAACTTTTTAATATTCAAATTTATTACCCTGTAATTTTTTTATTCTTTTATAAATAACTTCTTCATTACTAGTAATAGGATATTGCTTATCCCACACTCTATAAAGCTTTATCTGCTTCTCACTAATAGATAAACCATAAGTCTTTTTAAAATACATATATGTTCTAGCAATCTTACCTCTAGCAAATTCAGGTGGTTCAACTTTCCTAGCTTTAGTATCTACTTCAAAATCAACAGCACCATACTTTCTGGGCTCACCACTTAACATAGTAAATGAATAATTACTTCTATCACCATTTAGTTCTCCAATAGCAGGAGCTAGGTTATACATATCTGCTTGCATTAGTTTAAATTGTTTATTTACTTTATTACAGCACTTACGACCTTTATAGTGTTTCTTCTTCTTTTTAGAATAACACTTATCATTACCTTTATTCCAACAAGTTAAAGCATGACCAAATGCATGAGCAGGAACAATATGTTCCCACTCAATATAGTTGCTTCTTTTATTCTTTGGTTTTCTTGGTGTATAGTTACAGCTTTGTTTATTTACTACAAGTTTATATTTAGTTTTACCTTTTTTGGTTTTTATTTGTTTTGATTCATAGGTACAGTTTGAATAGATACCAACTTTTAAATTATCTGTTGTATATACTTTATTTTTTAGTATTTTTTTTGCTTTTGAGAAGCTTGATATTTTTGTATTACCATTGGCATTTAGTATTAGTTGAAATAGTATTAATGTTAAAATAATTAACTTCATATTAATAGTCCTTTGATAACAATTGTTGATTTTATCAAATGTCTTCTATAAGCTAGCATAAATGCAATACTTACATCATATTTATGTTGAATTTAATATCACACACTCCTTTAGTGTGTGATTTAAGATTTATTTAGTTATCATTCAAGTTAAAATTATATGTAGAGGGATTTAATGCTAAAAAACTTATTCTCATATCTGAATGCTCTATTATTTATCCTAGTTCCCTCTCTATTTTATGGGATTGTCAATACAAAACCAAATGGTGCTAGAATGGATAGTGAAGTGTCTAAGTTGCTTAAGACTTATTCTGATATAATTATTATGTTATATTTGGCTATAATGGCTGTTATAAGAGTATTATTTACTATTATGGCAAACCTGAAAAATGATAATAATGATAAACTTCTACAACAAAAACAATAATAGGAATGAAAAATGTCTGAACTTACTTTAAAAGTAATACTTTTTATAATGTGTATATGGGCTGCGTATTATATATTTAGTTTAATTAGAGCATTTAGCTCTTTAAAAAAAGTTAATAAAATGATTGAAGAAAGAAGTACACATAAAACTTATCAAGACAAAGATACTGTAACGGATTTATTACTTACATTAAATATGAATGCTACAAATCCATTTTATTTTATTAAATCTGTAATGTGGAATTCTTTATTAAAAGTATTTGAACCTAATTATTATAATTTAGTTACTAACTTATCAAATAATAAAAAAAGAATTTTAGAAAGAAATAATTTTGATATGAAATTATACAATGAGTTAATTCGTGTAAATCGTTTAATTAGCATCATACCTTCAAAACTATTATTGTTTATATCATATGAATCTATATTAATTACATCATATGCAGCAGTATATCCAAATGAAATAAAAAGAGCAGTTACTGCAATGACTCCAAATGGAGAAAATATATCAATAGTTGAAAAAGAATATCAAGATGTCAATGCATATTATAAGCGAGCAATAGATGATGAGATGTTATCTTTATATACCAAACATTATCATCAGTCTAAAACACATGATTAAGTATGCTTAAAACATTTAGAGACTTTATTTGCTATAATCAAGGTAGACTTATAGAGTATGAATTTATGCTTGGATTAAAGCATAAAAGATTAAGAGAAGCATTTGAAGAGATGAGACTTGAAGATTCTAGAAATATATTGGAAGATTTACTAGTATATAGTATAGATAATTGTAGAGATGCTTATTATAATAATTTCAAATACTGCGAACAGCTTTTTCTTAAAAAATATAATTTAGAAAGTATAAACTTAGAGATGAAAGTTCAAACTATTCTTAATAAATCTAAGTACTTAGATTTAGCAAATAATAGAACTAAAATTACTGAATCTCTTAAAACTACTAACATTGAAGATGACTCATGTTTATATTATGTTGCCAATAATCAAAGTACATGTCTTAGTAAGGATAATTTAAAGATTACAATTCCAATGAGTTTAAAAAATAATTTATTATCATCTGAGTTTATTGATCAGTTTATGCCTACAAATGAAATAATTAAAGAAGAAAGTTTATGGGGAATTTTTTCTATAGAGTCTCTAGACGCTTCTTTTAGTTTTAATAAGGATGATGAAGATATTGGATATATTTTTGCAGATATATTTTCTATATATCTAATTCAACATTATATTCATACAAATTATTCAAATACATTTAAGAAATCTATAGCATTACATAATAGTAATAACTAAATATATTAAATTTTACACTCTCAATTTTTATATATTATCCATGAAATAGCATCTTTAAACTTGTTACTATAATATTATTATAACTTAGAATTTTTAAAATAACCATCCATGTGTTTTCTTTCTTTGATATAATGCTTGACTTAAGAAACAAGCTAAACTAACGTCTTTAATATTTTGCGTCTATTACCTTGTTTCTCTACAAGGATTTATTAGATTCTATTCTACTTTTTTATTTACTAATTTCTTGATTTGTTGGGGATGCTTAGTTTTGAATTTTTCTTCAAGCTTTCTAGATTTTTCTTCAATTTCTCTTTCTTCTTTGATTCTATCAAATAGACCTAATACAAAATCTTGTACTTCAAATGCATCCAATAAGTCTTCTTCATTAACTGTATATCCATGAGTAGCCTCATTACCAATTAACTTAAGAGAATTAAAAAGTTTTGCTTCCCGTGGAAATTCTTTTTCCATTGAAGAAATAGAAGAATGAAGATTCTTTTCCTTAAATCCCAGTTCAGAACACATTCTTTCAATTGAACGTCTAAGTTTTGCTCCTGACGAGCTAAGATCTGAATGAAAATGATTAAATGATTGAAGAACTTCTCTTTGAATAGCAATAGGTACATTTGGGCTAATTGCAAATACAGGGATTGGCGGGCTAAAGTACTCTACTTTAATTAATGATGAATTTGTATTTTCTTGATTATTTTTTTCTACAAGTTGGGCAGTACCTGTTGCTGTAACGTGTTCACCACAATTATTGCATGAAAAAAAACTAAGAAATTTTGCTGGTTCTTTTCCTTTATAAGTAGCAATTGCCCCAAAACCTAAAATTGCACCAAGTAATATATTTTTCTCTGCAATAGTGGCAACAGTTGCTACTTGAGATCTTATATCTTCTTGAATGAGTGAAGATGTATCTTCACATGTAACTTTTCTATATGTAATACTACTTTTATCTATTTCCAAATTAGTTTCTTTACAATATGGACATGGTAATATAGGATATTTATTTACATTAGTAAAGTTTACTATTGTTTCCCAAGTTATTCTATTCAAACTTATTCCTTATATTATAATCTAATGACCGATTTGAAGAACAAGTTGCTGAAATAACTTAAAGTTCTAATCTTTAAAGTCTATCTAATCGACACTTAAAAGCTTTGAACTTTGCTATTATATACTTGCTTTTCCTCATAGGCTTTATTTATATTATAGTTTATAACAACAGATACAGCGTATCTTAAAATAGTCAAAGAAAGCATCATAATCTAGAAATAAATAATATCAATTATGATAATATATTGATATATCTATTATGAAAATAAGGATAGCTCAAGCTAGAAAATCATAAAATATTCTAAAGGATACTAATATGTTAGATGTTTATAATGCAGGAAAAGGTGATGCGTTTTTGTTTAGCCATCAATGTTATGGTATTAATTGTTGCCCTCTACTTATAGATACAGGTACTAGTGGTGCTAATATTCACTCAAAGGTACCACGTAATTTAAGAGAAGTAATGATTACTCACTCTCATGCAGATCACATTGGAGGTCTTGTTGATATTCTGAATAATAGACGTATCCTTACATTATATATTCCTTACTATCTTCCAGAGATACTTGCTATAAAAAAATTCTTATATAGTAGATTAAGTACTAATACTGATATATTAAACAGAGTAAATCGAGATATTGTTCTTCTAAAAGAAGGTGATAGACTATGTAGGCATTCTACTATTCTTAATCCTTCTGTTTCTCCAATTGCATATAATACTAGTAATGAACTAATAGATATAGATATAGAAAAAACTCTTGAGAGTCTTAATACTTTTGGATTGAAACTTGATACCAAGGCTATAATGAAATATGTATCTCCGTTAGCTAATAAACAACTACATACAAGAATAAAAATTCATAATAATGAAAGGTCTAGTAGTAAAGATAAGAAAGAGTACTTTACACGAGCTAAAAAGTTTGTACATAACTTCTTCTTTACTCTTGAAGATGCTCTATCTGATAATAGTGATTTATCTATAGATAGTAGTAAGCTAGAGATTGCAAAATTTGTAAATAGTCATTTTAAGCTTACAGCTAATGATGCAAGTATAGTTATGAGATATAAAGATGATGATGAGTCTTACCTTTTTACAGGTGATGCAGGTATTAAGGTATTTAATAGATTGATTTTAAAGTGTCCTTCAAAACTTCAAGCTAATGTATTAAAGGTACCTCATCACGGAAGTAAAGAAAATCTAACAGAAGAAATATTAGAAGCTATTAAACCTAAGATTGCAATACTTAGTCATAATGGTTCTGAATATCATCCAAGTGATGAGGTACTTGATATGCTTGAACTATTAGGAATAGCAGATTATCATACTAATAATGTATCTACAGATACATATACTATAGTAAAAAAAACTGGGGATGTAAGTCACAAAGGCAAAGAAGACATTTATTTTGATAATTAGTACATTTCGTTAAACGAAATAGTAGTATTGTAAATAATGAGGGATTTAGTAGGTTTTATGGTAGTTTATAAGAAGTAAATATTTATAATGTATCTACTTCTTATATAGTGTTATTATGGGTTTACTTGAAATTCTGTAGGCTTAGAGTAACATACTCCAACAATTGCTTCATAGTCATTTAAGTCTACTGCTTTAGCAGCTGCTTTAATATCTTTAGCAGCTTGTTTTTCCCCTTGCTCTGCTCTATCTGTATCGCTTACAGAAGAGTCATGTGTAATTCCTCTAGTCCATACTGTTTCCACATGGTCCACTTTTACAAATTTTTTATCTTCTAACTCTTTATAGAACTTATTTCTCATAGAAGGATCTATCTTATTTATACTTAATGACATTAATACATGCATTTTATTTCCTTTTTGTTTTTAATAAGTATAGCATATATAGTTTTAATTATTCTAGAAATAATAGTAATGAATATGGTCTAGTTCATTGATTTCAAGAAAACTTTTATAATGAGCATGATATATATATTAAGGTATTTTTAAACATACTATATAAACCATATTATCCAAAGATTGCTATGCGGGAAAAGAAATGAGCTAATTAGTGGGTTATTTACTAAAAATAAATAAACAACTTTAATATCATCCAATTGATAAGAGGTTATATTAAAGTTATTACAATATTACGAATTTAAGATTTTTTTTTATATCTTCAATAGTTTTTTCTATTCTATACTGCTCCTTATATAATTCTCTTCTAGCTTTAGTAATAGAAGTATGTTTAACTATAATGTCATTAACTAACCCCATTACTTTATTAATAACCATAAGAAATAGAATTAATGAAGCTATACAGATTGTAATATGTGGATAGTCACTTAAAATTGTTAGATATTCTGGAAAAATGCTCAATAGAATCTCCTGTGATGAAATTTATTAATTATTTGTTGTTGGAAACTGTTTATATAATTATTATGGTATCGCAATATTACTTAAAATATAGATTAAATTAAAAACTAATATACATTAGTGATGTATTTTGCCTTACTCTTAATCTTCTTTTTGTATGTCATACGCTATTGGCATTTCCAAGAACAAACAGGACTGAGAATATGTTCTTAAAACTTTTTACTATATTGAAGATTGCCCTTATTGGGATTATACTCAATACTTATATTGTTTTCTGTATTATATAATGTAGGAGTGGAAGTTTTTTTATAAGAATATAATAAATAGCCAATTATGATTGCTATAGGAATAATTGCACCTCCTGAACTACTAGAGCTACTAGAAGAGTCATGACAATGATAACCTCCATTTTATATTATCGTTGTGACAACCACTATTATCTGTTCTTCCACTATGAGCATATGTTGTACTATACATAACTGCACATATTAGGAAGTAAGTGAATATTTGTTTTATGGTAATTTCCTTAACAATAAATTGAACTACCCATTAGACATCATAGTATTTGCTAGATTTGCATATGCTAATGGCTTATTCTTACTGATATTTCTATCTATTAATTCATCAACTCCTTGAGCAATACCACTTGTTATTGCAAATGGTGCCGCAATTGGATCAGCAAAGACTCCTACCACTATAGGCATAATACTATTAGTCATTATTTTTCCAAGTGTAGACTCCATTGCATCTCCTATTTCTTTAGATTCTTCTACTAACTCTTCCACTTTTGTTTTCATATATTCTGCTCTGTCTTCGGGTATTTGTATATTATTTATTTCTATAGTTTTACTTTCTATTGAGTTTCTAAACTTTTTTGTTAAGTGGCCTTTATCCAGCTTAAATCTTGCTATTGCTTTTATGCTAATTTGTCCTTCTGGTACAGGCATAATATTTTCTAAAACTATATTTCTTATTCCTGCTCTATCACTTTGCAATACAGGAATATTAGTTACTGGTACTGCATCTATATCTTCACTTTTACTTAATTCAATAGCAAGTGTTTCCATAAATACAACTGCTAGACTATCTGGCATCAAGTACCATGGTTCCACATCTTCAATTATTATGCCTGCATCTTTTAATTCTTTGCTCAAATCACCTATCTTTTCTATATGTATTCTAGTATATGTAAGTTCTCTATCTTTATTGTTCTCCATCCACCTTATTGCTATAGGCATGAATACTTCTCTTAGTCTTCTACTATCACTGATATGTTCCATTGGCAAGACATAATTAACAAGCCCCGCAGACTTTAATACTTGCATACTTTCAGAGAGTTGTTCCGTATTGTTAGTTACGGAAAAAGGAACTATTGAAGAGAGTTTATCCCAGTATAGTAGTGTTTCGGTTAACCATTTATTATTAGGTATGTTAATATACGGATAAAATAGTGCATTATTGTTCATTTTTCTAGACCTTTCTTAGATATGTAGCTACTTGATTTAAAAATATTTCTGTATATTTTTCTAAATCATCTATGAATATTCTTTTTCCACTAAATCTATTTCCTAATTGTATTTTTGTATATATCTCAAAATATTTCACATCACCAAGGTTTTTATCTACAATACTATATCTATTATTTGTGATATCCTCTCTCTATTATAAGTACAGATAGTGGAACTCCTATTTCATCAATACTTTTATTACCTTTATATACTGTTCTTATATAAATGTCTTCTGTAGAACCTGAGTTATTTTCTAAAAGCTTTATTAGTTTTGTTGTTTTTGATTGAGCTTTACTATCTCCATCTATAACATAATGCTTACAACATTTAATAGAACTGCTCTTAAGATCTATTTCCACAGTAAAAGTATCATTTTTATTTCCATCTATCATATATACAGAAGATATTGTTCTATTACTATTAATACTTTCAATCATCTCGTCTCTTCTGTCTCCCTTAAGACATAGTTCCACTAATAGTCCAGATTTATCTGTTAGCTGCAATCCATTATCTTTTTCTTCTTGAGTGTAAGAAGAAATAATATCATCTAAGATAGGGCCTTTTACGGCTTTATTTGTATCTAGTGCATGTATTTTTGTTATTGCATCTTTCCAATTCTCTCCCATATCTCCAAAGCTTTTTAGACTTTTACTATCATCCATAAATCTTCTTAGTTCAGTTAAGATAAAAACATGGTCCTCATCATCTATACCAGTTAAAATAAGTCTTTTGGCCATAACTTTTAAATAAGTCCAAGACCAGTGATATAAATTATAACTTGTCTTTCTTCCAAGGCTTATAGGTGAGTGTGAAGGTGTAGTTACTAGTTGATTAGATATAGTGATGATATCTACAATACCAAGTCTTTTTGCAAAGCTAGTGTATTCCTCAATTTGTTCTTTGTCAATCTCAGCATTTCCTACTTTAGCTTCTACTATTCCCGCCCATTCGATTATTTGATTCTTTCCACTTGTTATAACAATAAGACCATCTACTCTAGTATCAGCTTTAATATCTTCTATTTCTGTATAGATATGAATTGACATATTTCTAGTGCTAATTTTTTTAGAACTGATTTGTGCAAGTAGTTCTTCTCTATACTCTTTTACAGCACCAAGAGAAGCTAGAAAAACAGAAACTATTGATGTTTCGTGTTCACTATTACCTTTTGGGAAAAGTCTTGCTCTTCTTTCTTCTAGTTTCTCTTGAGATAAGTTAAGTAGTGGAGCTAACTCATCAAAACTTGAACCTTTTAATAATTTTGCCATGAAAATCCTTTTTTATTTAGTTAAACTTACCATCCGTACTGGTTACTATCTTTATCATCACTTACGCCATCATTATCATCATCATTGTCTAGATAGTTTGGTATACCATCATTATCATAATCTCTTGATCGTGGAGAATCATAGTATCCACTTTTAGCAGAGCTTCCATAATTATTAGACCTAGTGCTATCTGGACTACTTCTTGTATAACCTTTTACATATGTTCCGTTAGAACGATAATATCCTTTAACATTTACATCTCCAAATAACTCTAGAGAAAAAATTAAAGAAGTTAATATAATGATCTTAATTGTTTTTTGCATTTTGTATCCTTATAAATATATTTGTTAGTATAGGCAAATTATAATAAAAAATCAATAATCCTTAGTTAATTACTAGACTATTATACTAAAAACAAAAATAATATAAAAGTAAAATAAGTTTGCTATAATTAAATCAAGGAATATAAATATGAAGTTAATTATATGCACAAAATAGATACAGAATTAATAACAAAGTTTAATGAAAAAATAAATAGTAATTCTTATTTTGTACTCCATAAGTATAGGGATATAGAAAACAAGAATAAATGGAGTATTATTTGCTCTTGCATGGATTGGATTTCTGTTGCTCTTACAAATGTTAATAATATAAAAGAAGATAACCTAGATATTAATAGAAAAAGTATGCAAGTCTTTTCATATATTTCATCTATTGATATCATCTATGAAGCTATCAATCAATTACATAGAGTTATTGTAGATGAAAATTCTATCCCATTTAAAAACAATGTTACTATTTTTACAAACAATACTTTAGATAAAGATGATAATGAGTACTTTAAACATATTCGTTCAATATTTGGGGCACATCCTGTAAATATAAAAGATGAGAATGGAAAATTGTTTGCTAGTTGGCCATATGATTCTCATACAAAAGATTATGACTTGCAAGTATCTTTATATAGTAATAATGTAGGACAAAATGATATTACTTTTGGCATAAAGTTTAGTGAGCTTCATGAATTCTTATATCAACGATATACATATTTAAATACTATAATAGATAATATAGATATTCAATACGATAAATATATAGCACAAAAGAAATCACAACTAATAGAAAAGAATGAAAATATAACACAACAACTTGAGATATTACAACATGAAGCAAAAGATAGATTGAATAATGAGTATTATACTAGTACTATTGATGACTTGTTGCAACTATTTGATACTAATGATTTGCTAGAGGATAATATTGAATCTCAATACAGAAAAGAACTTACCAAAGTAATTGATGAAATCTTTCGGAATTTACAAGAAATGAATATTGTTGACTTATCAACTCATAATATTATATATCCAGATTATTCCCCATCATTAACATATGAAATATCTAAACTATTACCAATACTATCCCTAGGAAACAATGACCCTATGTTTAGTTACTATATTAAACGAATTAATAATGAGTCTAATAAGCAGATAATTATAGATGAAGAGGATTCGTATAATCTGATATTTCTAAAAATTAAAACGATAATGTATTATAAAATGTGGGCATAATTAAAATACAATAATCGACTATTTCTAATTTCATCAACAAAATTTCGCAGTATTTAATGATTGTTGTTATATACATCATAAAAGTTAACTGAGCTTATTGCTAGGCTTATAAGCATATAGTATATTAATTACCTGGTCTAATTATTTGTCGTGTAGTCTAATTTATTCTTGTACTCAGTCCAGTTTGTTGTTGTAACTGACACATATTGTGAGTTCTTTACTATCTAAATAATTCACAAATATCAACATCCAAAACAAATACAATATACTAAAAAAGGTAATTTAAGTAGTTTAATAATTATCCCTTTGTTAATTTTAAAAATTCTTTATATTTATTTGCTTTTTCATAATTATCTAACCATGAATTAATCCATTTTGGTATTTTAATTTTTCTTGTAATTATCTTTTCTTTTTTATTTTTATCGATAGTTTTAATTGTATGAGAACGACCCCAGCCTAGTACTGTATCATAGTTTTCATCTGATAATCCAGAAAAAGATTTTTTTGTTAATCCATATTCAGCTAATAATAGTGTTAAATCTTTTTTATTCATAAAATCATAGTATCTATTAATATATTAATTGTATATTAATTGTATATTAATTGTATATTATTAATAAGTAAATTACTATATATTATATATATAATAGTGTATTATACTTGTTTTTAAGTATATTTCAAGTATATTTTAAGTATAATAGTATAGTTTTAGTATAGTTTAAAACTATATTAAGTATTATACAGAATGTAAAGGATTTAAAATGGTTGCTCCACTTCATATACAAAAAGAAATTACTACTGGTCTAAAGATAAATGAAATATATAATGAGGATTGTCTTATTGGTATGCATAAGATAAAAGATAATTCAATTTCTCTGATACTTTGTGATTTGCCATATGGTACTACTCAAAATAAATGGGACTGTATTCTTCCTCTTAATGATTATATTAAAATAGAAATAAAGATAAAAAATAAGATGAAAGAGATGTGTCTAAATAAAGAAGATTATAAAATATACTGCTTTGATAATAACATTAATTCTAATCAATTTAAAATAAATTGGGATAAGAATTCAAAACTAGGATTATGGTCTCATTACAATAGAATAATTAAAGATAATGGGGCAATAGTACTATTTGGTGCACAACCTTTTACTTCTAAATTAATTAATTCAAATATAAAGAACTTTAAATATGATTGGACATGGAGCAAGACAAAAGGAACAGGACACTTAAATGCAAAAAGACAACCTCTTAGAGATAAAGAAGATATATTAGTTTTTTATAAACAACAATGTAAGTATAATCCTCAGTTTTCTAAAGGAAAAGCATATGATGGTGCTGCTAGAGCTGGAAAAAAACATCAAACAAGTTCTTATGGTGAACATGGTCAATTTCGTGAAAAAAATGATGGAAAAAGATACCCACGACAAATTTTAAAATTTGATATAGTAGGTAGAGGGTCATTACATCCAACACAAAAACCTGTTGATTTATTAGAGTATTTAATTAAAACATATACAGATGAAAATGAAGTAGTACTTGACAATTGCATGGGTGTTGGTTCTACAGCTATTGGATGTATTAATACTAATCGAAGCTTTTTAGGCTTTGAGTTATCTAAAGACTATTTTGACATATCACAACAACGCATCAGTGATGCTATGGGTAAATAGATTATGGCAGAATATTATAAAACCAATGGGATATATAATGCTCTAGAGAAAATTGAGCATAATTTTCAATGGGTAATTGGTAATGCTTGGTTGTTAGTATATGGAAACAAATCTGATAGTCAGGCAAGAGTAGTAGTATTAGTATATGGTTCATCATGGGAGATCCAGACTGATATATTAAAAACTCTTCAAGATATAGCTACTACAGATAATATACCAATTTATAAAATTTGTTTTGATGATTCAGAAGGAGCAGAAATATCTAATGTAGAATTCTCAACATCATTGGTAGATACACCAACAACAATAACACTAACTGAATTAAAAACAAAATTTACAGAAGTTGGGTTAAGCATTAAAGATGGTTCGTGTGATAAATACTTAAATGATATGGCAAGTAGCGCATATCACACATGGCAACGGGCTTCATTAGGGAATTTAATAACTGTTACTGATATTGATTTAATTAGACTTAATAAAAGTACTCTAAAGCCTATAGAATTAATAGAGTTAAAGCGTTCTTTTTCAAGTGTTAATTCATGGTCACCATATTCGGATGATTTTGTAAATTTTAACTTACTTCATACTGTAGCATCTAATGCTGACATACCATTCTCTATTGTTTATAACCAAATGATAAAAGAACCTTTTAGCGATACATATGATCCAATATCAATTTTTTCTTATACAAGAGGAATAGCAAAAGAAATTGTTAGAAACTATAATTTTACTGATTTTGTTGGTGGTTTATACTTAGATGGCATAAGCAAAACAGAAATTAGTAGTACAGTTGCACAAGTCACTACAAGTAATATTTGTATGTCATGTAAATTAGAATTTAATCCTAGAACACCTACTTCAACACTATGTATTGAATGTTGGAAAAAAACAAAAGGTTATTAAAATATTATATAAAAACTTAGGCATATTTTTTTAGAAGATACATATAAGGTATATATAAAAAAATAGTTTATTAATAGAATCTTTTTTAACACAATTAACAAATAGTGGATATAACGACCTGAAACTTCAGTTTTTATAGTTTATCTAATCGATACTTAAAAGGTTGGTTTTTCAGCACTTTACACTTGTTTTTTATCCAATGTTTTGTTAGCATTTGCGTTGTCTTGTAAGCTTAATTTTATAATAAAAATTACAATAATAGGTAGTGCAATCCATTTTAAACTTGCAATTATTGAATGAATAAAAAATAAAGTATTTGAAAATTCAATCAAATAGTCCAGCTACAAATGGTAAATATATTATCAATTTATATTTAAATATATTTTGTTTGAAATGCCTTAAATAATTTAGATAATAATAGTCTCATTTCTGTCCAATCATAGCTATCTATAAGTATTGAATTTTTTTGACATTCTATTATCTTTTTATTATATTTTTTTATCAGATTTTTTTTGTATTTTATTTTACCTTGAGATATTTTAGAACTACTTAGTTCAATGTGGATAAATTTTCCCTTTTCTTTGAGTATATCCCTTCCTAGATACATCTCTATACTTCCTGCTATTCCATTCATATTCTCCATTATATTATTACTTGTTGGGTATTTTTCCAATAAGGACAAATTTGGATATGTTAAAATAATAAAGTTACTAGGAATTTTAAGTTTATTTAATTGTTTAATTTGATGTATACCTTCTCCATCATTATCAAATAAAGCTACAACCTTATTTGTATGATTAATAGCGATAAGAGACTTGATCTCTAAAAATAATTGACCTGCACCACCTTGAGCATTTGAAATACTAAAATCTTTAAAATTATAGAAATCATATAGATGAGGATATAGTAGTTTTATTGATTTTGATATTATTTTAATATCTGATTCTCCTTCTGTTAAAATTGTTATTTTTTCTTGATTATTTACTGTAATATTTCTAACTTCATCTTCTATATCATAGTAACCTGCATTTATAAGTTCTGTTATATCTTGAATTACTAAAGTATCTTTTTCACAAGATTCAAGAAATGCTCTTAAGTAGAACCAATAATCACTATGTGGATAATTTAAGAACCATCCATCAGTAGTTAAATATCTTGCTATATTGGATATATTTATAGTATCATCTATCATATAGTGGCGTATTTCTTTTAGTCTTATTTCAATAAATGCTTTAATAAAATCATTAAAATTTGATGATTTTAATAATTTAAGTTCTTGTGTATAACTTTCTCTTAGAAATTCTAACTGATCATTTTCTAAATTACTAGTTAATTCCTTAATTAAATCATTTTTACATTTAATAAAATCATTCTTTGACTTATCCAATGTAAAACCATTAATTTCTAATCTATCTATAGCATTTCCAACTGTAGTTTGATATTCATATGCAATTTCAATAAATTCATCATTTCTTTCCCCAATAGACCTATGAAATATTTTTTTATCAGATTCAGAAAAGATATTTATAATATCTGGATCTACATAACTCTTTGATGTAAATACAGGATAATTATCTATTGTTAGTGATGTATATGAACCCACAGTATTCCTTTTTATTTAGGTAAGTTGATTTGTACTATTTATTTATTATATATTAAATAGCTTAAGATTTATTTCGCTTTTATATTATTTATTTATTTGGTATAATATTTTCAAGATAGTTTGTCCATATTATAAAACTACTGGTGTCTAGGAATATTCCTAAAACTACTGAGTAATTGTGGCAAAACAAAGTTGAAAATCACTACAACAGATAAGAATAAAACAATAGTTAGAAATATTGGATAACTTAAAGCACTAATAAACTTCTTTTTTGCTTTTTGTTTCTCTGATAGTATTATACAAAGTGCCTTGATACTATCATTTATATTTGCATTTTGGATACCTAATTTAAAAAATAAAATAGGTAAAGTTCCTATATATGATTTGTGTTCTTCTAAGGCTTGATGAATTGGCTTTGCATTTTCTAAAGCATTTTTTATTGAAATAAGTACTTCTTGTATTTTAGTATTTGTATTTCCTTGAAGTAAAATATCAACACTTTGACTTAATGATAAGTTTGTTGACAATATCAAAGATAGCTCCTCAAACATATCAACAACTTCATCATAAGAGGAAAAATAGTTATAAAATTGATTATCAATATTTCTGATTTTTTCTATTTTTATAATATTCTTTGGCATTAGTATATTACTAGATTCTTTTATTAAAGTAGTTTTTAGTTTATTGTTTTCTTGATATAAAATCTTTAATTCCATAAAAGTATTATAGCCAACTTTTAAATTAACAATAAATCCAAATATAATAAGTTATAATAACCCACAAGGAAATATATATGCAAAAGAAATTACATCTAGTAAGTCTAGGCTGTACAAAAAACTTAATAGATAGTGAAGTTATGTTATCACGACTTAAAGATTATGAGATAAGTGATGATATTCAAAATGTAGATTTAATCATTGTAAATACTTGTGGTTTCATAGAAAGTGCAAAGCAAGAGAGTTTAAATACTTTACTTGATTTACACGACCAAAGAAAAGAAGATTCTATTTTAGTGATGGCTGGATGTTTAAGTGAGAGATATAAAGATGAGTTACAAAAAGAGTTAATTGAGATTGATATTTTCACAGGTGTTGGGGATTATGACCATATTGAAGAACTTGTTCAAGAGAAAAGAAGTGAGTTTTCTCCAAAAGTATTTTTAGCTAGTGATGAAGATGATAGGGTTATTACAGGCTCATCTTATCACGCGTATATTAAACTAAGTGAAGGGTGTAATCAAGCTTGTAGTTTTTGTGCTATTCCATCTTTTAAAGGAAAATTATATTCACGAACTTTAGAAAGTACAATTAAAGAGGTTAAACATTTAGTAACTCAAGGGTATTTTGATTTTTCATTTGTATCTCAAGATAGTAGTTCTTATATGAGAGATTTTGGTATCAATGATGGTTTAGAAAGATTAATTGATGCTGTTGAGAAAGTTGAAGGGGTAACAAGTGCTAGAATTTTATACTTATATCCATCAACAACAACTTTAGATTTAATTGACAAAATAGCAAATAGTAAACTATTTCATAGTTATTTTGATATGCCTTTACAACATATAAATTCAAAAGTTTTACAAACTATGAAAAGAGGAAAAGGTGAAGAGAAACTAAGAGAGTTAATGGATGCTATGAAAAAAGTTCCAAATAGCTTCGTAAGAAGTACTTTTATAGTTGGTCACCCTACTGAAACTGTAGAAGATTTTGAAGAGTTATGCCAGTATGTAAAAGAGTATAATTTTGATAGAACAAATGTATTTAGTTATAGTGACGAAGAGGGAACAACTGCTTTTAAACTTGAAGATAAAGTTGAGCAAGATATTATAGATAAAAGAGCAGAGATTTTAGGAGATATTATCTCACAAACAACAACAAAAAGTTTAGAAGATGAAGTTGGAAAAACTTTTGAAGTTGTAGTAGATGGAGAAAGTGATGAACACGAATATTTATTAAGTGCTAGAAAACTTATGTGGGCTCCTGATATAGATGGTGAAATTTATATAAATGACAATGAGATTCAAGGGCAAATAAAATTTGGTAAAATATATACAGCAAAGATTACTGAGCTTGTAGGGGATAAGTTAGTTGGAACGATTATCAAATAAAAAGAACTTATTAGCATTTAGTGCAGGGGTTGATTCAACAGCTTTATTTTTTATGCTATTAGCTAAAAATATTAAATTTGATATTGCCATTGTTGATTATAACTTAAGAGAACAATCAAAAGAAGAAGTTACCTATGCTTTGAAATTGGCAAAACTTTATAATAAGAAATTATTTGTAAAAGAGTTTCCTAAAGAGGAAAAGTTTAGTGAAAAGAAAGCTAGGGATTTTAGATATGAGTTTTTTGATACTATTATAGAAGATGAAAATTATCAAGTTCTTTTAACTGCACACCAATTAAATGATAAGTTTGAGTGGTTTTTAATGCAGATGAGTAAAGGTGCTGGACTTACTGAGCTTATAGGTCTTGAAGAGTATGAAAAGAAAGATAAATATAGTATATATAGACCGTTGCTAAACTATACAAAAGAAGATTTACAACAATTCTTAGATGATAAAGATATAAAATACTTCATAGATAAATCAAATTTTGATACTAAATATAAGAGAAATCATTTCCGACAAAATTATAGTGATAAATTTCTAAATGAATACAGTGCTGGGGTAAAAAGAAGTTTTGAGTATTTAGATAAAGATAAAAAATCATTACTAGAAGATGTTTCAGTTGTCAATCAAGAACAATTAACTATTTTCAATTTTAATGGGGAAGAAAATGTTGCTCTTAGATTAATAGATAAAGAATTAAAACAAAGAGGAATTATAATAAGCAAAGCTACACGAGATGAAATATGGCTTCAAAAAGAGATAATTATAAGCAATAAAATCGCTGTTTCTATCACACCTTATCAAATCTGGATAGCCCCAAAATCTACTAAGACTATGACAAAAGAGTTCAAAGAAAAATGTAGAATAAACTTAATCCCATCAAATATTAGAAGTTATATTTCTAGTATTGATTATGTTTTATGGAATTAGAAGTTTACTAAACTGTAGATTATTTCTTCTTCTCACAAAGTTCAATAGAAAATTCTTTTAACTCTTCTAAATTTTTAGTAGATTTTTCTAATAATTCATCAAAAGCCAAACCTTTCATAACTGTTTTGTATAAATTAGGTTTATTCTTTTCCCAATTGTATAAAGTCTTATAATCAACATTTAAAAATCCCGCAATATCTCTTTTAGTCATTTTCATAAAGTACCTTTCTTTTGATACTAATTTACATCTTCTAAAATATGAAAACAACTATAGACCTATTCCCTTAATTTATACTAATATATAGAATAATTCCATATATTAAGTTTATTTATGTAATTATTCTACAAATTAGAGCAAAAAGGGGGAATTATTGCTATTTAACTCGTATGAATTTATATTCGCATTTCTACCAATAACATTCTTTATATATTTCTACCTAAATCACAAAAGACTAACAATAGCCTCAAAAGGTTTTCTAGTATTTGCTTCACTATTTTTCTATAGTTGGTGGAATATTTTATATTTACCTATCATACTATCTAGTATGCTTTTCAATTTTATAATTGGAAGTAGTTTAAATGATACAAAAAATACCAAAGTAAGTAAAAAACAACTTCTAACTTTTGGAATAATATCAAATATAGCACTACTTGGATATTTCAAATACACAGATTTTTTCATAGCTAATTTTAACCTAGCAACATCATCAAATGTGGAGTTATTAAATCTAGCATTACCTTTAGCAATAAGCTTTTTTACATTTCAACAAATAGCATATTTAGTAGATAGTTATAGGCAAGAAACAAAAGAGTATGATTTTTTAAACTATGCAGTATTTGTAACTTTTTTCCCACAACTAATAGCAGGTCCAATAGTTCATCATAAAGAGATGATGCCACAGTTTGCAAATAAAAGAAATATGGTAAAAAACTATAGAAATATAGCTTTAGGATTATTTATATTTAGTATTGGATTATTTAAAAAAGTAGTTATAGCAGATACTTTTGCTGTTTGGGCAACTGCTGGATTTGATACTGCTACAACATTAAATTTATTTGAAGCTTGGGCAACTTCACTATCTTATACTTTTCAATTGTATTTTGATTTTAGTGGTTATA
>CAYUNC010000002.1:0-48523 GCA_964445915.1 uncultured Arcobacter sp. | reverse complement strand
CAAATATTAAAAAGATTATCGCATACTCAACATTATCTCAACTTGGATATATGTTCGTAGCTGCTGGTCTTGGTGCTTATTGGGTAGCTTTATTTCACCTTGCAACTCATGCATTCTTTAAATCAGTATTATTCTTAGGTGCTGGTAATGTTATGCATGCTATGAATGATGAGATTAGTATTAAAAATATGGGTGGACTTAAAAAGCATATGCCTCAAACAGCATTAATTATGACAGTAGCTTCAGTTGCTTTAGCAGGTATTTTTCCACTTGCAGGTTTCTGGTCTAAAGATTTAATTTTAGAAGTTGCTTTTGGTAGTCATGCTTATATTATCTGGGGTATTTTATGGATAACTGCTGGTTTAACTGCATTTTATTCATTTAGACTTGTTATGTATGTATTTTATGGAAAAGAAAATTGGAGTCATAATAAAGAAGATGACAATTATCAACATCCACACGAAACATATCCATTTGTAATTGCAGCTATGACACCACTTGCATTATTAGCAGTGGTTGCTGGTGCTTTTGAACATAGTTATATTGAGATGGTAACAAAATTATTACCACCTTTAGATATTCATGTAAGTACAGCAGTATTTTATACACTAATAGCAGTTACAACAGCAATTGCAGTTGGTGGTATTATGTTTGCAGTATTAAAATTTAATAAAAGTGGAACATACTTTAGTAAACAATTTGAAAATACATTTATATATAAATTATTAGCAAATCAATATTATGTACCATATTTAATTGATAAATTAATTTTAAAACCATATTATGATTTATCAAAATGGAGCTGGAAAGAGATTGATATGAAAATTATTGATACTGCAGTTGATGGTATAGCAAAAGGTGTTTATATTGGTGGTGAAGAATCACGAACTATGCAAACAGGAAATTTATCAAGAGCATTAAAATGGATGGCAACAGGAATTGTTGTGTTATTAGTTTTAGTTGTACTTGGTACGATGAAGTAAGGGGAGAGAAGAATGGAATATATTTTAACAGTACTTATATTTTTTCCAGCATTTGCAGCTGCGATTGGTTTCATGGTTGACAAAGATGCAATAAGAACATATGGTATAGTTGTAACAATAATAGAATTCATAATAGCTTGTTTTATGTGGGCAAGTTTTGATAATAGTGTAGCTGGTATGCAGTTCACTGAGTATATACCAATGATAGCTAGCTATGGTGTTGGATATAACTTAGGAATAGATGGAATTTCATTAGTGTTAGTTATTATGACAACATTTATGACAATGATTTCATTAATTGGTTTAACTGAAAAAAGAGATTTAAAAAACTTAGTTATAACAGTATTATTTTTAGAGATGGCAATGGTTGGAGTATTTTTAGCTCTTGATGCAATTCTTTTCTATGTATTCTGGGAAATATCACTTATACCAATGTTTTATATTATTGGTGCTTGGGGTGGTAAACTTAGAATTTATGCTACGATTAAATTTTTCTTATATACATTTACAGGTTCACTAGTGATGCTTGTTGGTATGTTATATTTAGGTTTTGTATATTTTCAAACAACAGGAACATGGAGCTTTAGTCTTCTTGACTGGAATATGTTAATGTTACCATTTGATATGCAACTATGGTTATTTGTAGCTTTCTTTATGGGATTTGCTATAAAAGTACCAATGGTACCATTTCATACTTGGCTTCCATATGCTCACGGACAAGCACCAACTATTGGTTCAGTAATCCTTGCAGCAATCTTGCTTAAAATGGGAACATATGGATTTATTAGATTTTCATTACCATTATTTCCTGATGCAGCAGTAGCATTTATGATTCCAATGGCAACTTTAGCTGTTATTGCGATTATTTATACAGCAATGGTAGCTTATGCACAAGAAGATATAAAGCAAGTGATTGCTTATAGTTCAGTATCTCATATGGGTGTTATTATACTTGGTATTTTTGCACTTAATGTTGAAGGTATTGGTGGTTCAATTTTCTTAATGATTTCTCACGGTATTGTATCTGGGGCATTGTTTATGTTAGTTGGAGTTATATATGATAGAAGAGGTACGAAGATGATGAGTGAATTTGGTGGACTAGCAAAAGTTATGCCAATGTATGCAACAATCTTTGGTATTATGCTTATGGCTTCAGTTGGACTTCCATTAACAATAGGTTTTGTTGGTGAGTTTTTAAGTCTTCTTGGATTCTTCGCAGTATCTCCAATGTTAACAGCAGCAGCAGGACTTACTATTATTTTAGGTGCTGTTTATATGCTAGTTTTATACAAGAGAACATTCTTTGGACCAATTACAAATCCAATCAATGAAAAACTACAAGATATTAAAGGTAGAGAAGTTGCTGCTTTAGTACCTTTAGTTATGTTAGTTGTATTTCTAGGTGTTTATCCAAAACCAATCTTAGAACCAGTTGATAAGAGTGTAAAACATCTTGTACAACATATGTACACAAAAGCTGTAACACCTGAAGCAAAAGCAAAAATAGCTTCAGTGAATACAATAGGGGAGGCAAAATAATGGTAACACCAATTTCAATAGATTTAGCAAGTTTAAATCTTCCTTCTTTAGCACCAATGATGGTTGCTATAGTTGGTGCATTAGTTATTCTTTGTATTGATTTAATGACAAAGAATTTACATAAATCACTTTATATTATGTTGACAGTTTTATTTTTACTTGTTGATTTAGGTGCAGTACTTGGCTATAGTGGAGCTACTAGAGGTTTCTTTGATATGATGCTAATAGATGGTATTGCTATTCTTGCACAAGGTATTATTATTGTAGCTTCTGCAGTATTTATCCTTTTGGCATTTTCACAAAACAAATTTCACGAATATAGATACCCTGAGTATTTTGCACTATTCTTATTTATGATTGCTGGTTTCCAGTTTATGGTAAGTACAGATAGTTTAATTCTTATTTTTGTAGGACTTGAAACTGCATCTATGGCACTATATACAATGATTGCTATGCATAATAGAGACAAATCAACAGAAGCAGCAATCAAGTACTTTACAATGGGTGCTATGGCTGCTGGTTTCTTTGCATTTGGTTCAATGATATTTTATGCTTTAACAGGAAGTGTAGAGTTAGGTCAAATCAGTCAAGTATTAGTTGCTAATAACTTTGATAATATGCCAATGATTTTAGTTGGTGTTGTATTTATGATAGGTGCTTTAGGATTTAAATTATCTTTAGTACCTTTCCATATTTGGGCTCCAGATGTTTATGAAGGTTCAAGTGCAGCAATGGCAGGATATATGTCAATTGTTCCAAAAATCGCAACATTTATTGTAGCACTTAGATTTTTTGAAATCTTCTTAGGTGCTGATATTGTTTGGGTTGAATATGTATTATATGCTATTGTTGTTGTTACGATGACTTTACCAAATATGATAGCACTAGTTCAAACAGATGTAAAAAGAATGTTAGCATACTCTTCAATCTCTCATGCAGGTTTTGCAATGGGTGCTATTTTAGTAGGTACTTCACAAGCTACTCAAGGTTTATTTTTATACTGGATTTTATTTATGTTTACAAACATCGGTTCGTTTGCAATGTTATGGGTAAATAGAACAAAGAATGCTCACGGTTATCAAAGTGATCATCCATTTGAAAAGTTCTCTGGACTTATTAAAATATCTCCAGTAACAGCTGCTATTATGGGACTGTTTATGTTAAGTCTTGCAGGTGTTCCTCCATTTAGTTTATTCTGGGGAAAAATGTACTTAATTGGTGCTACAGTTAATGGTGGATATTTAGTTCTAGCATTAATAATGGCACTAAACTCTGCAATAGCAGTTTACTACTATTTAAAACTTATCGTTTATATGTTCTTACATGAGCCTAAAGAAGATGATAGAATAGAATTCATGGGTAATGCTAATAATACGCTAAAAGCTGTTATTGGTGTAGCTGCGATGGTTACAATAGGTTCAATTTTATTCATTGAGCCACTTTTACAAATGATTTCATACTATGTACAAATGAGTGGTTACTAATCACTTTAATATCTCTAAGCATCTAGCTTAGGGATAAATACTAAATATACTTTATCTAATTAGCAACTTTGTTGGTTTATTTTTATTAAATATTCTGATTATTTCAATTAAATCTTTTTTGATATTTATTCTATAAATTATAGTATATCCCTTAAAGATCATATCTCTTATATTATCATCCTCAAAATAGATTGATTTCCTATATTTAAAAGGAAAGTTTGGTATTTCTTCTATTGTTTCATTTAGGTTAGTATAAAAATTTTCACTTGCAGTTATCTTGTCTTTGGCAATATGTTTTAAAATTATTATTAATTGATTTTTATATCTTCTTAGTTTAGATATGTGCATTTGATTTTAAGTCTTTAAAAAAAATATCCATTTCTGTATCAAATTGTTCTGATGATAACATTTCAGCTTTACCATTATCAATATCTTCAATATCTTGTTGTAGGTCTTTTTGTCTCTCATAAAAATATGGATCAAGTTCTAAGTTTTTATCTTTTGAAATAGTGATATTTTCACTATGACTATTAACATAACTCATAAAGTTTTGTATATAATTATCTTCAATTTGTACTGCCAATGTTTGCATAATGAACTCCAATCATTTATTTATGTATTATTGTATCAAAACTAAAGTGAATATCACTTTAGTTTATAATTTCATTTATTTGTTCCAACACTAACTTTTAATTTATGTAATTACTTTTGTTATTTTAAGCTTAGATTGTATAGAATGTATAATACTTAAGTTTTTATACTTATACAATGTCAATTTAATAAGGAAATATAATGGAAATAAATTCAAATACACAAGCTACACATAGTAATTATAAATCAATTATAAAGCAAGATATAGAACAAGAGCCTAGTGTATTTGCAAACTTATTAAATAAATCAAAATCATTTGATAATGAGTTAGAGAAAACAAGTAATGAGAGTCAAAAAGAGATAGCTAGTTCTAATACAACTCAATATATAGGAGAACTAAATTTTAAACATCAACAGGCAAAGCTTCCAAGAAGTGAGCAACTTCTTCATCAAGGGTTTCAATATGGAATTAGTCATGCACAAGATCTCTCTATAGATAGAATGATGAAGGATGGAGATAATGAATGGTTAATTCAGGCAATGAGTGCAACACATGGAAATAAATATGATGATGCTCCAGAATTTGAAGCTTTTGTAAATAAATGGATGGCAAAGGGTGAAACTGAAGATGAGGCATTAGGTAGAGCTTCCGCATATATACATATTGGATTATTAGATTATGGAAGACAAAAAGCTATTCTTCCTGGTTTTTTACCTTTTGAAGATATAAAACAACATGGAATGTGGTCAATTGATAATCCTCCTTTTAAAGAAGCACTTCTTATGACATTAGATGGACTAGATTATAAAGGAGCTCTTGGTCTTTCTGGAATCTTTGTTGAAAGAGGTCAAGGTCACTCACATTTTAAGAGGAATCTAAAAGATTATGGACTAGAACTTGCAAATATTGAAAAGACAAAAGAAAAAGAAGCCAAAGCAAATGGTTTAGAATATGAAAAACCAGAATTTAGCTTTACTGGGGATATAAATTTAAGAAATGATAATAGTTCAGAGGCACAAAGATATAATAAATTTATCTTTGATACTCTTATAGATTATTTTAAAGAACCAACTAGTTCATTTGAAACTGATGACGATATTATTAAAATTCTTAATGATAATTTAAAATTATCAGTTGATAAATATAGTAAGAAAATATAATGAAAATAGATATTCAAGCAGAGATTAATATAGATAATAAAGTTATAGTAGATACTAATAATATTAATAATAAGTCATCTGAGTATAAAAAAATAGCAGACAATCTTGATAATACAACAATACAAATACAATATTTATCAGATGTAACATATGAAAATATTAAAAAGTTAAGTAATGAAGATATTGAGAACCTTTCATTGAGTAAAGAAGATATATCTACTGTTAAATTATTAAAAGGCTATTCTGGAATTAGTAATAATGAAGCTTATAACAAAACACTTTTTGAAGAAATAAAAGGTAACCCAGAAAATATAATGGCTATAAATCTTGGATTTATTATGGCATCTGTACAACAAAATATGGGAGATGTGCTTGGTGGACATAATCGTGAAAGCCTAAATGATCAATTCCTTAAACAATTTCAATTTAATTCTAATGATGAAGCACTAGAGCATTTACTAATAATACAAGACTTATTTCAATCAAGTTCTAATAAAGCAATAGAAAAGAATGAAGCAGAATCAATAGAATATGGAAAAAAAGGTATAAGTTCTTTTACAAATATGGTTGATAGATTTAAAGATTTTGCTAATAATGAAAAACAAATTAGTTCAACTTTAGAAAGAGAACATAATCTTAATAAGATAGCTGCTATATCTAAATAATAATTAAGAAAAAACTAGAATTAAAAGATAAAACTACTTATCTTTCAATAATTCCTCAGTTTCTTTTTCAAACTGCATTATATCCTCAACCTCTTTTTCAAAAAGGTCTTCTTGTCGTAAACTAATACCTTTCATATGAGTAATAGGTACACTAAACGCAATACCATCACCACTTGTAGTAATATGTAGTTTTTTAATAACCTCTTTTATAATACTACTAACAATCATACTAGGTACTAAGAATAATAACACTACATCATTTTCTTCTGGTGAATGTCTATAGATATTATCAAGTTCTGCTAGACCCATACCTGATGCATTCATAATAGTAACACCACTAGCACCTGCATCTCTTGCAGCATGTAGAGCATCATCTTTTTTATTTTTTGGAACTATAACTATAACTGCTGAGAAATCTAAATTTAAAGAGTGTCTTAGGTCTGTAGCATCAAGATTTACAGTTGATAAAGTCATATCATCAGCACCATCTAAAGAACCGTGAATTTTCTCATTACCTAATGCTTCATCTTCTTGAGCAATCTCAGTATCAGTTTTCACATGTAATCTATCAACAATAATACCGTAAAGCATAACTGTAATCATTGGGAAAAGTGAAGCAAAAGCAATAAGACCAAAACCATCAATAAGTGGACTTCTACCATCAATATTTGAAGCAAGACCAATACCAAGAGCTGCTACAAGTGGAACAGTTACAGTTGAAGTTGTAACACCACCACTATCATAAGCAATAGGAATAATATATTTAGGTGCAATAAATGTAAGTGCAACAACAATAGCATATCCAACGATAATATAATAATGAATGTGTCCACCATCAACAATTCTAAATGCACCTAAAGCAATACCAAAAGCAACACCAACAGCAACAAACAATCTTAAACTAAAGTCATTTATAACACCATCACTAATCTCGTGTGATTTTTTAGCAATAGCCATAAGAGCAGGTTCTGCCATAGTTGTAGAAAAACCAATTGCAAAAGCAAAAGCATAAATAATCCAAACATTACCCATCTGAGTAAGTTGGTATGCCATAGATTCACCTAAAGCAAATAATCCCATCTCTAAACCAACAATAAATGCATGTAGTCCAAGAATTACTAACCCAAATCCAATTAATACAGTTACTAAGTTGTCAATTTTCTTTTTTAAGATACCATATTGAAAAAATACAATAATTGCTAAAATAGGTGCAACATCTTTTATAACACCTAATAGTCCTGTAACTGTTGATTCTAAAGTTATCATTTTACTTGTAGAAATACTAGCTTCTACAACTACTTTAGCAACTTCAGTAGCTTCAACAAAGTTATATACAAAGATTCCATAAATTTGTACGAAAATCATAGGAGTAAGTGAAGCAAAAGCGATAAGTCCAAAACCATCTATTATGGGATTTCGTCCCTTAATTGTAGATGCAAGACCAATACCTAATGCAGCTACAAGTGGTACAGTTACAGTAGAAGTAGTAACTCCACCTAAATCATAAGCAAGACCAATTATTTCTGTAGGTGCAAAGAATGTTACAGAAACTACAGCAATATATCCACTAATAATATAATAGTGAATAGGGTGACCTTTGATAATTCTAAATACACCAAGAAGTATCGCAAATCCAACAGATAATGCTACAACATATCTTAAAGTATTTGCATCAATTCTACCACTACTTATACTTGCAGCCTTATGTGCAATTACAGATAATGCAGGTTCAGCAATAGTTGTACCAAAACCAATCATAAATCCAAAAATAAGTATCCACATAGTAGAACCACTTTTTGCAAAGTCACTAGCAAGTTTTTCTCCAACAGGAAAAATACCTATCTCTAGACCTTGTAAGAAAATAGCAAGACCAAAACCAACAATAATCATACCCATAGTAGTAGGTACCCAATCAGCAGGAATAGCTTGAATAATTGCTAATTGAAAAAACAGAATAACTAAAACTATTGGTATTAAATCTCTAAAAGATTCTTTTAATAGTCGTAAGAAAAAATAAAATTGTGACAAGTATATACCTTCGGGCTAAATTTTGGCTATTATATCCAAAATATCATTAAGGTCTTTGGGCTAAATTATTTTGTGAATATAATCTCTAAATTTTGATAAATCTTTTTCTTTACCTAGTATTACAAGTGTATCACCTGCATCTATTTTATGATTTATTCCAGTAGAAAAGAATACAAACTTATCACTTAATTCTTTATCTTGAATTCCTAAAATAATAATATCTTTATTATTTAACTTTTTTAAATCATCTAAATATATACCATCAAGAATAGTATTTTCTTTTATTGTTATCTCTTCTATATCAATATTTGATTCATTAAATAAAATATTATCAAGAACTTTTAAAATCAATGGCTTATGTAAAAGTCTAGCAATTCTTAAAGCACCTATCTCATAAGGATTGATTACTTTATTTGCCCCTGCTAAAAACATAGTTTTATCACTTTGTTTATCAGATGAGATAGATATGATTTGCAATTTTTTATTTAGATTTCGTACACTTAAAGTTATAAATAGATTTATATTATTATCATCACCCAAACAAAAGAATGCTTTTAAATCTTTATTTGTTATACCTGCTTTTACAATATTTTCATCTTCTACTAGTGATATTCTCTTTACTTCATATCCTAAATCTTTTGCTTTTTTAGCTAACTCTTTATCTTCTTCAATGATAACAATCTCATAAGAACTTTCTTTTAACACTTTTGATATTTGTTGTGCTAAGGAATTAAAACTATAAATAATGATTTTATTATTTTTCATTTTTTTACCTTTTTATTTTTTGATTTTAAAATATTAACTCTAAACTTTGCAATAGCAACTTCATATCCAATAACTATTAAAATATCTTTTTCACCTAGTATATAAGTATCTTTTGGTGGATTAAAATTAAAATCATATTTTTCATTTACGGTCATAATCCCAATAAAAGTTAAATTAAAATCACTAAAATTTATCTCTTCAAGTTTAGACCCAATATAAGGAGAGTTTTCCAATATTTCAATCTCATCCATAATAGCACCTTGAGAATTTAATAAAATATCATCAATAGCCTCAAATGCAATTGGTTGTCCTAAATATTCAGTAGCCACAATAGAAGCAATCTCATTTGCAGATATTACTTCATTTGCTCCTGCTATTAGTAGTTTATTTTTTATCTTATCATCATTTGCCCGTGCTATTATTTTAATATCTTTATTTAGTGCCCTAGCTGTTAAAATAATAGATAAGTTTGTAGCGTCATTGTCTGTAATAGCTATAATAGAGGTTGCACTATTATTGATACCAATACTTTCTAGAAGTGCAGGGTCTGTCGCATTACCTTTGATTGATAGTATATGATTAGGAGCAGTATTGTCTAGCATCTCATCATCACAATCTATAACTATAAATTTTTGTTTAACTTTTATAAATTCATTTGCCAGTATCTTACCCATCTGACCATATCCACAAATCAAAGCAAAATCTTTTAAAGCATTTGCTTCCCCTACAACTTTTTCCTCTTTTAAAGTTGCCATTCTTTCACTTAGTGCTGTAGTAACAATAGAAGTAAAAAATGCGATAACAGAAAGACCACCAACTACTAAAAATAAAGTAGCAACCTTACCCTCAGTAGTCACTGGACTAATATCTCCAAATCCAACAGTAGATATAGTAATAACAGACCAATAAATAGCATCAAAGAAACTATTGATATTTGGATTTATTCCAGCACCTTCATATATGAAAATAATAGTAGAACCAAAAGCAGTAGCCATAAAAAACATAATTGCAAGTGTAAAAAACTCAAATCTTTTTTCTATAAATACATCACTAAATTGTTTGATAGAGTTTGCATATCTAAGTAGTTTAAATAGTCTAAACAACATCAAAATTCTAAGAATTCTAAGTGGTCTATAAGCAGGTAAAATAGCTAATAAATCAACAATAGACATAGGAGAAAAGATAAAGCTTAGTTTCTCTTGTATAACTGTTTTTAAAGATTGTACTAAATCAAAAGGTTGATTTATAAATAGTGAGTGTTCATAGTCTTTGATAATTTGTTTATGTGAATGAGATGTAACCCACAATCTTCCAAGCCACTCAAATATAAATATAAAAATAGCAGTAGTTTCAAAAGTATTTAACCACTCTTCTGGCTTGTGATTTACTTCATAAATCAAAATTCCAACAGTAGTCAGAACTAGAAATATCATAAAAAAGTCAAAGTAAGTTTTCTTTTTAGATTCACTATCTTCTAAAAACTGATAAATAAATCTTTTAGAATGATAATAAGTACTAGATGTTGCTAAAAAATATGCGAACTTTAATATTAATTTACTCATTTATATTAACCTTTTAAAGATAATATCAAATTAGTGATATATCTTAGCTTTAACTTTATTCTTAAAAAGTATTAAATAAAATTATGATACAATCCCAAATATAAAATTTAGGAGCGATTATGGCACTAGGAATGAGCGATTTAAAAAAAGGTTTAAAGATTGAAGTTGATGGAATTCCATATAGAATTATGGATTATGCACATGTAAAGCCTGGAAAAGGTGCTGCATTTGTAAGATGTAAAATCAAAAACTTTTTAAATAGTAAAACTATTGATAAAACTTTTCATGCAGGTGATAAGTTTGGTACTCCAGATTTAGAACAAAAAGTTATGCAATTTTTATATGATGATGGTGAGATGTTACAGTTTATGGATACAAAAACTTATGACCAAATTGGACTTACTTATGAGCAAGTTGGAGAAACTGAAAAGTGGATTATTGATGGTATGAATGTTGATATGATGTTTTTCAAAGGGGAAGCTATTACAGTTGAGCCACCTATGAGTGTAAATATGAAAGTAGTTGAAACACCACCAAACTTTAAAGGTGATTCACAAGGTGGTAAAAAACCTGCAACTTTAGAATGTGGAGCTGTTGTTCAAGTACCATTTCATATTGTTGAAGGTGATATGGTTAAATGTGATACAAGAACTGGCGAATATACAGAAAAAGTAAAATAGGTATAAATTATGCAAAAAGAACCAATGACAGATGAAGGTTATAATAAACTAACAAAAGAATTAAGTGATATGAAGTTGATTCATAGACCAAAGATTATAGTTTCTGTTGAAGAAGCTAGACAACTTGGGGATTTAAAAGAAAATGCAGAATATCATGCAGCAAAAGAAGAACAAGCAAATATAAATAAAAGAATAGCAGAGTTTGAAGATATGGTTACTAAAGCTGTAGTTATAGACCCTTCAACTTTAGCACATACTAAAATTAGTTTTGGTTCAACAGTTACGATTGTAAATATTAAAACTGATGAAGAGATAACTTATACAATTGGAAGTTTTCTTGATAGTAATCCAGATGCTGGAATCATCTCATTTAATTCTCCTTTATCTCAACAATTATTGGGAAAAGAAGAGGGTGATGAATTTACTGCAAAATTACCTGGTGGTAATATAGCATATGAAGTAGATAGCGTTTCATATAAGGCTTTTTAAGCCTTAGTTAGCCAAAGTTAATTCACCTAAATAACTGTGAATTGTATTCCCTTTTTTAAGCCAATTTTCAATCCCACCTTTTAGATTTCTAACATCAGTAAACCCCATCTTTTTAAGCTGATACCCTGCTAAACTTCCACGAGGACCTTTTAAACAATAAGTGATAATATGAGCATCTTTCCCATAAATCTTTGCAATTTTATTAATTGCCATAAACTCCAATCTCCCTCTAGGAATAGTAAGATTGTTATGAGCATTTATATATCCACTACCATACTCTTCAGGCTCTCGTACATCAATCAAAATCATCTTTTCATCTAAAGTATATAGATGTTTAGGTTTTACCTGAGGTACCTCTTTTTCTGCCTCTTCAATCAGTGCTTTAAATTGTTCAGATAAATAAACTTCAGCTCTTTGGTCAGCTAGTTTTTGTAAATTATTATATTCATTTTTTATTGACATTGTTATTTCCTATATATTTTATGGAAGTATTTTAGCTTATATTTGTTGAAGGATATCTTGTATTTAATGATAAAGTAATAATATAAATGATTTGTTTTAAAGAAAAGTGGTACCAGCAGCCGGACTTGAACCGGCACGCCTTACGGCAGCTGATTTTGAGTCAGCCAAGTCTACCATTCCATCATGCTGGCACTTTTTAGTTTTGACACTTTATCTGATAATAACTTCATAGTTGATAAATCGCCATAAGGTGATATGTGTTATTATGTCAATATAAAATAACAATTAAGGCTAAACTTGACAGATATAGAAATCCCACATATTCCTGTACTATTTGATGAGGTTATTGATACATTTAAAGATTGTGATGATGGGTATATTATTGATTGTACTTTGGGTTATGGTGGTCATAGTGAAGGTTTACTTCAAAATAATCCAAATATAAAACTTATTGGTAATGACCAAGATGATGAAGCTTTAGAGTTTTCAAAAGTACGATTAGAACAATTTAAAGACAGAGTTATATTTCATAAAGGTAACTTTGATAGTGTAGTTCCATATTTTCATGACCATAAAATATCTGGGATTTTAGCAGATATTGGAGTATCATCTTTACAGTTAGATAATAGCAATCGTGGATTTGGTTTTGAGAGTGAAGTTTTAGATATGAGAATGAATCAACAACAATCATTAAGTGCAAAAGATGTTGTGAATAATTATTCTCAAAGTGAATTAGAATATATTTTTAAAGAGTATGGAGAGGTGCGAGAATATAAAAAAGTAGCCTCTATTATATTAGAAAATAGACCATTTGATAGTGCAAAAGATTTAGCTCAACTTCTTAAATCTAAAATGTACAAAGGGAAACTTCACCCAGCAACTTTACCTTTTCAAGCTATACGAATAGAAGTAAACAATGAACTTGGAGTTTTAAAAGACCTATTTGATAGTATTGAAAACCAAGATTTATCAAACTGTGTAGTGGCTATTATTTCGTTTCATTCACTTGAAGATAGAATAGTAAAGAATTATTTTAAAAAGTGGACAAAAAAATGTATTTGTCCTGATTATGTTGATAGATGTGAGTGTGGAAATAATCATCAAAAAGGTAAGGTGGTTACAAAAAAACCAATCATACCTACAAAAGAAGAGATAAAAATAAATGCTAGAAGTAGAAGTTCAAAATTAAGGATTTTTAAGTTTGACTAATACACAAGAAGTAAAACAACCAGTATTAAATTCAAAAAGTGTATTAGTGATAATATTTGGTACTATGTTTGTAGTTCTGGCTTTATTGATGCCAAAGATATTTTTACGAAATAATATATACTATATTAGTAAAGATATAAACAAACTACACTCTCAACATATTTCATTAAAAGAGGAAAATAAATTTTTAGACCAACAGTTAGAAAAGATGAAATATAAAAATCAAATTATGGATTCACTGTTACTACAAAGTTTTAATTAACAACTTCACTTGATATATCATCTTTTAATTTAAAAGATAAAAATAAAGATACAGCTAAACATACAATTGTAAATGTGTATAAAAAGTTATAAGATGTAAAAGTTAATAATATTCCACCAAACAAAGAGAAAAACATACCAAAAGATACAATATTTGTTTGAAGTGCTGAATAAACTGGTCGTTTCTCTTCTGGTGCTAAAATTAATAATAAATTTCCAGAAGAAATTCTATTTCCGTCCATTGATGCACCAACTATAAAGAATATTAACATATACATAAATAATGATGAAGCAAAAAATGCCAAAATAATAGCTACTATACTCATAAATATTGTAATATTTGCTATTAGTTTATTGTGTCCTTTTGAGCTTAGTTTTCCCCATGCAATATTGCTAAGCATCGCTCCCACCATCTGAGATGTGATAAGAATACCTATGGCAGAACCTGTTAATTCTATTTTACTTTGAGCATCTACAATGATAAAAGGTAGGGCAAATAGATATGAGTAAGCTAATAAAAATGTGATAATCTGAATCTTTAATTGTGAATCAGATGATAATGTTACAAATGCATTTTGTAAAAACAGTTTAAATGACTTTTCTTTTACAGTAACTTTTTCTTTAACAGGCTCATCAACAGTACTAATAGCTAAGTAACCAAATCCCATGATAAAAGCACTAGCTACAAAAAGTATTCCAAAACTAAAAGGTGCTTCAAAGTGAGCTAAAATATACCCAGCACCAGTACCACTTATAATTGCTCCTGCACCTGAGAAAAACTGACGCATAGACATAGTCTTCCCACGAAACTTATGGCTAAAAAGTTTAGCAACAATCTCACGAAAATATATAGCACCAAATCCAGCAGAGAAAGAAAATATAAATAATCCAATACCAATACACCATAAAGTGACAGTATGGTTACTAGTTCCAAAAACTAAAATAGCAATCCCAATAAAAAGCCAAGCAAAAAATCTAGTAACCAATACTCTTCTAAAATATGGCATCATTTTTGGATAACTTTGTGCATGAAAAGCAGCATAAAGTTGAACTATAATAGCCCCTCCACGAAGTAAAGAGGAGAAAAAACCAATTAAAATAGCACCACCACCAAAATAGCTAATAATAAGAGGCAAAATAGTATGTGGCTCAGCTATAGTAGTACCAATCGTTAAGAAAAATCCATGAAGTATATTTTTATGATGGTCTGATTTTTTATCTGCTGGTTTTATCATCTTAATTTATATCCTTGTATTTTGGAATTATACCACATTTTATAAACTAACAATTAATTATTAGATATAATCTAAAAAATAAATAACAAAGGTCTATAGATGGATTTTTTTCTAAATACAAACATTCAATTTTATATATTAGCTTATTTAGTAGGTTCTATTCCATTTGGTTTAATACTTGCTAAAAAATATGCAGGTGTAGATGTACAAGCCCAAGGTAGTAAAAGTATCGGTGCTACAAATGTTTTAAGAGTTGTAAAACAAACCAATCCAGCACTTGCAAAAAAGCTAGGAATTGCTACAGTATTACTTGACGCTTTAAAAGGTGCTGTTGTAGTTATAATTGCAATGGTTAGTGGTATGAGTATTGAAACTTTATGGGCAGTTGCTGTTTTAAGTGTATTGGGTCATTGTTATAGTTTATATTTAAATTTTGAAGGTGGAAAAGGTGTTGCTACTGGACTTGGTGTGTTTTTAGTTCTTATACCAATACCAACACTTATAGGTGCAGTTATTTGGGGATTTTGTGCGAAGGTTTTAAAAATCTCATCTATCTCATCTTTACTTGGTTTAGTAGGTGTTGTAATCGCAACTATTATCTTAGAAAATGGAGTAAATGTTGGCTCAAATGCACCTGTTTATATGATAACTTTTATCATATTTTATAAACATATTCCAAATATTGTTAGACTTTTTAAAGGTGCTGAGGCTAAAGTAGCTTAATGTTACAAGTAAATATTAATGATTTAACTTTTGAATGTATCATTGGTATTTTACCTGATGAAAGAGTTAGTAAACAAAAAGTTATCATTGATATATCTTTTGAATATTTTTATGATACTACAACTTCTGATTTTGTAGATTATAGTCTTGTAGCTTCTTTAGTGGAAAATACTATGATAGAGAAAAAGTATAAACTTATAGAAGATGCTATTGTAGATATACGACAAAAAATCAAAGATAAATTTGATATAAAGAACTTAAAATTAAAAATTACAAAACCAAATATTTTACCAAATTGTATTGTTAGTGTTGAAGAATGATAAAAAAATACATAGGACTCATGGTCTTAATTATCTTTTTTCAGGGTTGTGGAAAGAATGATTTTACTTTAAAAAACCTAGTAACAACAGAAAATGCAATCCAAATGAAAAAGAATTATAAAGAGATAGTGACTTTACTAATTAAATATAAAACTAAATTAGATAAAAGGAATCCAAAACTATTTAATAAAGATTTGGAAAAATCAATTATAAAAGATATGAAAAATAGTGCTGATATTTCATATAATAATTTCAAAGATAATGAAAAGAATAATTATAATGTATATCTGAAAAATGCATTTAATCAACATAAAAATATAATAAATAGAAATGATATGCTTATTCTTGGACTATATAAATTATTGTATCTAAGCTATGGTGTAAAAAATGAGAAATTAACAGCACTATCGTATAATCTAAAGAACTTACAAGAATTTAATAAAGTAATACAAATTGTCCGATGGAAAATTAAATATGATAAAGATAAGGCAAATAACTATTTATTTTTAACTTGGCAAAATAATTGGCAAGTGGAATTACATCAAAGAATAGATATGGCAAATCCAGACTATAATTTAATAAAAGATTTAAAATATATTAAAAATAAAGAAGAAAATGTATTTTTAGCTTCAAATATGTCATTTGATAATATTATAAGTAAAATATTATATATAAATAATAATAGTATTAAAAGGCTTGGTGGTGAACCAGATGAACTTACAATAGGATTTATAAAATTCTTTGTATTTTTATAATAAAACTAATATCAAATTATAGATATAATAATTTTTATTTATAAATTAAAAAGATAAAAGGAGATATTTTTGACTGAACTACTTATAGAACTTATGAAAGAGTACGGATATATTATACTTTTTGCATGGAGTGTATTAGAGGGTGAATCTGGGCTTATTATGGCTGGTTTACTTTGTAGTACTGGAGATATGAATTTATATCTTGCTATTTTTATAGCTGGTCTTGGTGGTTTTACTGGGGATCAAATATATTTTTATATTGGACGATACAATAAAAAATATGTACATAGAAAGTTCAAAGGTCAAAGACGAAAATTTGCACTAGCTCATCTGTTACTTAAAAAACACGGTTGGCCAATTATATTTGCTCAAAGATATATGTATGGTATGAGAACGGTTATACCTATAGCAATAGGACTTACGAGATACAATGCAAAGATGTTTGCTATTATAAATCTATTTAGTGCTTGGGCTTGGGCTACTATTACTATAGTACCTGTTTGGTATTTTGGCGAAGAGATTTTAGAGATTTTAAAAGTGGCAAAAGATTATTGGTATATAGCTATACCAATTGCTTTAACAGTAATTGGTACTATTATATATAATTTCAATAAAGCAACAAAAAAATTATAAGGAAATATAAAAAATATGAATTTAAATTTAACAACAAAGAAAATAGATACACAATGTGAAATAATATTAGTTAAAAATAAAAAAATAAAATCAAATAAGAAAACTTTAGAACAGTTAGATTTTAAAGGTGTAGATGAAGAATCTGCTTTATTAATAGAAGCTAAGAAACTATATGTTGGTTGTGAAAAAGATGATGATGATAGTATCAGAATTGCAATAGCAACTGCAATTAAGAAGATAAATACAACAAATATAACTTCTGTTTTAGTACAATGTCAAGATAACTTAAGTGCATATGTTGATGGTTTTGAGCTTGGAAATTATGGATTTACAAAATACAAAAGTGAACATAAGCAAAAAGATACAAAAAATATATATATTCAAGTTAAAACAATAGATAAAAAAATACAAAAAGAGTTTGAACAAAGTGTTAGTATTTGTGATGCAGTAAACCTTACTAGAGATTTTGTAAATACAACTCCGGAAGATTTTTATCCAGATATTATGGCAATTGAAGCAAAAATAATAGCAAAAGAAAATAATCTAACATGTAAAATTTTAGATGAAAAATATTTAGCAAAAAATGATATGAATGCTATGCTTGCAGTTGGACGAGCAAGTCGGCACGAATCAAAACTAATTCACTTAACATATAAACCAACTACAAAAGCAAAGAAAAAGATTGTATTAGTTGGAAAAGGTTTAACTTATGATAGTGGTGGGCTTAGTTTAAAACCTGCTGATTTTATGACAACAATGAAAAGTGATAAAAGTGGTGGTAGTGCAGTATTGGGAATTATGAGTGTAATTTCTAAATTAAATTTACCTATTGAAGTTCATGGTATCATTGGTGCTGTTGAAAATATGATTGGTGGAGATGCTTATAAACCTGATGATGTATTAGTTGCTAAAAATGGTAAAACTATAGAGATACAAAACACAGATGCAGAAGGGCGACTTGTACTTGCTGATTGTTTATGTTATGCACAAGATGAGATAAAAGATATTGATTATCTTTTAGACTTTGCTACTTTAACAGGTGCTTGTGTTGTGGGTCTTGGACAATATACAAATGGTGTAATGGGAAACAATACTCAACTAATGTATCAAATAGTTCAAAGTGCGTGGGATAGTGGAGAGTTAGCTACAACTTTACCATTTAATAGACATCTTAGAAAAACTATCAAAAGTGAAATAGCAGATATGTGTAATATTGCAAATACAAGATATGGTGGAGCAATAACAGCTGGGATGTTTTTAGATAACTTCATAAAAGATGAATATAAGCAAAAATGGTCACATATAGATATAGCTGGTCCCGCTTTTGTTCAAAGTGCTTGGGGATATAATCCTTATGGTGCAAGTGGAGCAGGTGTGCGAATGACTATAGAGTTTATTAAAAATTTATAAAATGAGAAAAATATTTATAACTCTTGGGCTAGGAAGTTTGCTTTTTACAACAACGCTTTTAGCACAAGAGCAATTTGGCACTAAGATTTTTAATAAATGTGATGATAATAAAGATGGTTTTTTAGATAAAAAAGAGTATTTAAATATGTCAACTAAAAGATTTAATCGTATGGATAAAAATAAAGATACTATGGTAACCTTTACAGAACTTTCAACTACATTTTTAGCAAAGATGATGCCTATGGTTGCTACATCTTGGTTTGAAAGAAATGATACAAATAAAGACACTATAGTAACCTTTAAAGAGATGGAGCAAGTATCTGATAAAAAGTTTAGTATTATGGATAATAATAATGATACTAAGCTAAGTGGTTATGAGTTTCGTAAATCCTCATATTCACTAGGTATCAAATAATCTTCACTTTTAAGTAATTCATCATAAAAACCATGTTCAAATCCTAAACTATAAAGTTTATCAAGTGCTTTAAATTGTAGTGGGCTTAGATTGATAGAATCATCATTTGCATAAAGTCCTAAATATTTTTGTAAAGTATCGTGATCAACCCTTATTAAATCTCTTTCAATTAGCATCTTTGATAACAATAGTTTGTTTGCATTTGCAACTTCTACTGCTTTGATTAAAGTGTTTTCATAGTCTATTGCTTTGTTTAGTGGAATACTTCTTCTTAAACACATACCACCTAATGGAAGTGGTAAATCTTTTCCTGCTAACTCTTGCCAAATATCCCAAAGTTCACATTCAACTTCAAGTTTTTCATCATATGTTAAAATAGACTCGTGAATTAAAGCACCAGCATCAACAGTTCCATCTAAAACAGCACCCTCAATATCTAAAAAGTTCATATAAGTTATACGAGCTTCTGGGTATTTGATTTTAAATAATAGGGCATTTGTAGTGTATTGACCACTTAATGCTATTTTGAAATTTCTTTTTAATTTTTTATCTTTTAATTTTACTAATTTAGGTCCATAACCATCACCAAAACTAACAGCTGTTTTAAGCAGTGCAAAGTCATCTTTTACAAAAGGATATAGTGCGAAACTAATAGCACAAATATCATATTCACCTTTTAATGTTGCTTGATTTAATGTTTCTATATCAAGTGCTATATTGTCAAAAGTAGTATTTTCTAAATTTACCCAACCAAATTTAATAGCATAATACATAAATATATCATCAGCATCTGGAGAGTGAGCTACAAGTATTTTATTTGTATTAGAAGTCTTTTTAGTTATCAATTTTTTTCCTTAAAATTAGTTCTTTTTATAAGTTTGATTATATCATTAACAAACTTTAGTTATAATAGTGGAATTATTTAAAGGGGTTTATCATCTTACACAATCAATTGCTTCAACAACAGCTATCATCACAACAAGCAACAAGTACACACTATGATGCTTTACCTGAAGATATTGTTAGTACATTGGATAATATGGCATTTGGAATAGCACAAAAAGAAAATTTAGATGCAATGACTGTAAAAAACAACCTAGTAAGAAATATAAATAAACTTACAGATAATCAAGCAGAATTTTTAGTAGCTAGTATGGCTATTTTGATTGATAAATCTACTCAACAAAATATAACAATAGATGATACAAATACCCAAAGGGAATTTATCTCTTTTTTAATCACATTGTACTATTAGGATAAATTTATGATATTAAATGTTTCAAAAATAAAAACAGAATCTTTGTTGTTATTTTGTAGAGATTTAATAGATGCTTACTCTTCAAATCAAGAAAATCTTTTTGAAGTTGATGAAGAGATAGAAAAATATATCAGTGAAACTATTTTACAACTACAAACAGCAATAAATCAAGTTTTACAACCGCAAAGATATTATATTGAAAATCAAAAGAGCATAAGAATAAAAACAATACTAAAATCATATAACTATATAAATCAATCAATCTCAACACATCTATCACAAGGGCAACAATTCAATCCTGCTATGCTTTGTTTTTCATTGCTTACTACTTGGTTTGGTGAGTTTAGATATGAGACTAACTCAAAAGAGTTTTTGTATTTTACTATATATCCTTATGGACAGATTTATGATAAGTTATTGGTAGATATTGAAAACAATCAATACAAAACTTTAAATATATCAATGATACATATATCAGAAGATGTGATGATGAAACTACACAAGTTTAGTTTATAATCACTTTTTAGATATTATAAAATATAAATAAACAAAAATAAAGAAGATAAAATGGACGAACGAATACTTTTAGGACGAATAAATACATTAATAGTTGATAGGGATACAGACCCTGGATTGTTTCTAATGTCAGAAGATGATGATGAGGTACTACTACCAAATGCGTATGTAACAGATGATATGGAACTTGGAGATGAGCTAAAAGTTTTTGTTTATACAGATAGTGAAGATAGATATGTAGCAACAACACTTACACCTGCTGGAATGGTAGATGAATATGTAGCAGTAAAAGTTGTAGATACTATGAAATATGGAGCTTTTGTGGATTGGGGATTGCCAAAAGATTTATTGGTTCCTCAAAAATATCAAAAGACTATTTATCATAAAGGTCAAATCAAAGTTATACGAATAGTTGAAGATACAGAAACAAATAGACTTTATGGAACTGAAAAGTTTTCTGAATTTTTAACTAAAGATACTAAGCTTTTATCGAAAAATCAAGAAGTAAATATTATGGTATTTCATAAATCACCACTTGGATATAAAGTATTGATTGCTGATACTTATGAAGGTTTGATATTTGATAATGAGATTTTTCAAGATATTGAGATTGGGGATAAGTTAATTGGATATATCAAAGAGATTAGAGAAGATGGGAAAATTGATGTTTCACTACAACCAATTGGAAGAAAAGCTACAAAAGGTGTGGGTAGCAATAAAGTATTAGAAGTATTAGAACAAAATAATGGAACTATGAATTTTACATATAAAAGTGATGCAGTACGGATAAATAAATTTTTTGGTATAAGTAAAAAAGCTTTTAAAAAGGCTTTGACTGAATTGATAGAATCAAAAAAGATTGTATTAAACGATACAAGTATCACACTTGGATAGGCTATATTCTCCATGGAGAGCTGATTATGTTTCTTCATTGAATGAAAAAATAGATGGTTGTGTTTTTTGTAATATTGTAAAAAACCCAAATAAAGATGATGAATTAGGTGTGATACATAGAGAAAAAGATTTTTTTATTGTGATGAATAAATACCCTTATGCACCAGCACATTTTATGATAATACCAAATATACATACAGATAAATTAGAAGACCTAGACCCAAATACTTGGGCAAATATGGCAAAATTTGCACAAAAAGGTGTAGCACTTTTAAAAGATGTTGTAAATGCTCAAGGTGTAAATATAGGTATGAACTTAGGTCAAGTAGGTGGGGCAGGGATTGCTGAGCATATTCATTTGCATTTGGTACCACGATGGATGGGTGATACAAATTTTATCACTACTATTGGAGAAACTCGGATTTATAGCACAGAGTTTGATAAACTTTTTAAAAGATTAAAAGAAGAAGCACCAAAATACTTTTCAAATATAAAATAGATGAAGATATTTTTAGAAGAGTATGAATTTAATATAATTCACCGAACTAATAAAAAGATTAAACGAATTAGTCTAGCAATAGAAAATAAAAACGAAATCATAGTAAAAACTCCTCTAGGTATGAAATCTCATCTTTTAAGAGATATAGTTCTAAGACATCAAAACTGGGTATTAAATAGTATAAAAAAAGTTCCAGTTAAAAATCAATTTGATTTTGTATGTGGTGGAAAGTTACCATTTCTAGGAATCCAATACCCAATAGAACTTATCATAAATCCAAAGATGGTAAATCCAAAGTTTGAATTAAAAGATGAGGTCTTTTATATCTACTACAATGAAAATAAACAAAGCTACGATGACTTTACAGATGGACTAAAAAAGTATTATAAAAAAATGGCTGTTAAAACTATAGACCCACTTTTTGATAAGTGGTGTTTTGAAACAAAGATGTATCCTGAAAAAATAAGCTACAGAAAAGCAAAAAAAAGATGGGGAAGTTGTAGCCATATCAATAATATCTCTATAAATTATATGCTATTACAGTTCACCCCTGATGCTATAGAATATGTAGTTTTACACGAACTATGCCACATAGAAGAAAAAAATCACTCAAAAAGATTTTGGAATTTAGTTAGTTTGTATATGCCCGATTATAAACAGAAAGAGGAAATTTTAAAAGCTAAGTTATTTTAGGAAATAAATAATATTATTATAATTTATTTGGTATAATAAAAGTATGAAAGAAATAATATACAATCATATTAAAGATTTATGGGATGGTAAAGTTAAACTTTACATTATATTTTGGATATATACTATATTAATTGGTGATTTGTTACGTACAGTTTTTATTGAAAAATATCATACTATAAGTGATACCTATGCATTTATAATATTTATATTATTCTATATATACAGTATATTTATCAATAAAGCATTGTGGTCTTCTGCTGTTAATTATCAAGGATGGCATATTTGGACTAAGTTAGTTAAGTTATGTGTAGTTTTAGATATTATATGGCTTTTCTACTTATTACCAATGCAGTTATTCTACCCTGAAGATTTTAAAGATTTACTTATTTTAGTAGGATAAAAAAATGATAGAATTAGCATATATATTTGGGATATTTATAATGTTTGCATTTATTATATTTACATTTAAAAGTAAAAGTTTAGCAGATAGAATTAATGATAAAAATTTAAAATTCAAAGATACGATTATTAAAAAACGAAGAAAAAAAGACTCTTCTGATGATGACGATGATGATAGTGGTTTCTTTGATGGTGGATTTGATGGTGGAGATTGATAATTTTTCTTCATCATACAATAAACTAACATAACAAGTATATCCGTTCCCACACAGAGTATGGAACCAGTAAAGTTGTTCTAATCTTTTAGATAATATATCCGTTCACAGTCTCAGAGTATGGGAACCAGTAATTTTTATATCTTGACATTTAAAAAATATTATATTATAATAATAACTTAAAACATTAATATTCAATCTCTAAAGATTAATTACCTTTAGATACTTTGGAATAGAATTAAGGCAGGGAGTAAAATCCTTGCCTTTTTTTATGATGGGTGGTTTTATCTGTAAAGGGTTGGGTATTCCATCTGAAAGGAATATTAATGTTTAGACTACTATTTATATTAGTCGTGGTGGGATTTGTCCTAGTAGTACCAATTTATTAAAACTACAGAGGGGAGTAATTAACCCCTCACACTTAATCAGCTCTATCATTTGTATATCATACTTAATATACAATTAATACCAATTTATGTACAATGAAATAGATAATATCTAAACTAATATACATAAAAGGACTAATTTTGTTTAATTATATAAATATACCATATAGCGATAAAATAAATAAATTATTGGTATTTCATGGTAATTCTTCAAAATTAAAAGACTATTTAGAAGTTAGTCGTGGTTCTATTGTTAAGTGGAAAGAAGATGATAGTGCTATTAACAATGACAATAAACTAAAAATTGATGTTGCTTATTGTGAAGCATTTGGTTTTACTGAGATAACGACAAATGATATAGATAAAATGTATGATGAATTATCTAAAATAGATTTTTCGTATTTTAATACCAATGAAGATATTTTGGTTCAACAAATCTCAAAAATATCTGCTTTTGGTTCTCTTGAAATAGAAGAAGATAATATCACAGAAAAAATGTTTAACAAAGTTGTAGAGAGTAAAGAGTTAATTAAAAATCTAAATCAAAGAGAACTGTTTTCAATAAAAAATCTTGCCTCTTTAAATGATAAAGTTATAAATGACACTATTAAAGACAATTTACAAGATATTGATACAAGAGCAATTAAACAATGGCATTACAATCTAATGACAGGTATAAGAAGTGATGCAGGTGAATATTCAACAAACCATAGAATAATTCCAAATAGTCAAGAGATAACTTTAACCGACCCAAGAGATATATCAGAAGAGTTAGAAAGATGGACAACTAAATATACAAATGTAAAAACATTAAGAGATATTGCTATGGCACATTCTCATTTTGAATTGATACATCCATTTGGTGATGGAAATGGAAGAATAGGGCGATTGATTATTGCTATACATTCTATAAAAGCAGGGTATATTCCACCTATGATAAATAAAAGTAATAAAGCATTGTATTATGTGTTTTTAAAAGATTCACAAATAACATCTGAATATGGGTACTTGAGTTATTTCATTGGACAGAGTATTTTGTCTATGCATAATAAGTTTTTTAGATAATATATTAAATATTTATTATTAAGGGTTTATAAATATATTGTAGATATAATAGATATTATAAAAAATAAATATTATAAAGATTAAGGGTTGAAATGAGAAGTTGGTTAGAAGCTAATAAAGATGATGCTGTAAGAACACAAATGTTCTATGCTAGAAAAGGTATTATTACAGAAGATATGAAAGAGATTGCCAAGGTTGAGCAATTGGAGCCTGAATTTATAAGAAGTGAAGTAGCTAGGGGTCGAATGATAATCCCAGCAAATGTAAATCATATAAATATGAAGCCAATGGCTATTGGTATTGCATCTTTATGTAAAATCAATGCAAATATTGGTTCATCTGCTTTAGCTTCAGATATATCTGGTGAGATTGAAAAAGTTGATATGTGTTTGAAATATGGTGCTGATACAATTATGGATTTGAGTACTGGTGGAGATTTAGATGCTATTCGTGAAGCTGTTATAAAACATAGTACAGTGCCTATTGGAACTGTTCCTATGTATCAAATTATTGCTGATTGTGGTGATGATATAAAAAATCTTACAATTCCAAGTATGTTGAAAACTATTGAAAAACAAGCAAAGCAAGGTGTGAGTTATATTACTATTCATGCAGGTTTTTTACTTGAAACTATGCCTTTAATTGCTAAAAGAAAGATGGGAATAGTTAGTCGTGGTGGAAGTTTGATGGCTTCTTGGATGATGCATTATCATCAAGAAAACCCATTTTATACTGCATATGATGATATTTTAGATATTTGTAGAAAATATGATGTTTCATTGTCTTTAGGGGATAGTTTACGACCAGGTTGTTTAGCTGATGCTTCTGATCAAGCACAATTAGGTGAATTAAAAGTTTTAGGTGAACTAACATTAAGAGCTTGGGAAAAAGATGTTCAAGTTATGATAGAAGGTCCTGGACATGTTCCTTTAAATGAAGTTGAAAGAAATATGAAGTTAGAGCGAGAATATTGTCATGAAGCTCCTTTTTATATACTTGGACCATTGGTTACTGATATTGGTGCTGGATATGACCATATAACTTCTGCTATAGGTGCAGCTGTTGGTGGTTGGCATGGTTGTAGTATGCTTTGTTATGTTACTCCAAAAGAGCATTTAGGATTGCCTAATGCTGAAGATGTAAGAGTTGGAATTGTTACATATAAGATTGCTGCTCATGCTGCTGATATTGCACGAGGTAGAAAAGGTGCGAGAGATATAGATGATGAGATGTCAGATGCTAGATATAATTTTGATTGGAATAAACAATTTGAATTGGCACTTGATGGCGATAGAGCAAAAGAATATCACGATGAAACACTTCCTCAAGATGTATTTAAAGATGCAGAGTTTTGTAGTATGTGTGGACCTAAATTTTGTTCATATAAGATTACAAGAGAGATTGTAGAGCAAAATCCAGATTTAGCAAAAGGATAGGTAAAATGGAAATTACCGAAGAAGAAATACCATACGAAAAATTATTAAAACTTTATAATAGACAAACAAAAGAGTTAGCTACGGTAGTTAAACAAAGTGATAGACAAGTAAAAGAATTGATGGAGTTAAATGAAAGACTAGAAGAAGCTTCAATTGTAGATTTATTGACAGGTGCATTTAATAGAAAATATTTATTTGATGCTTCAAAACAACTAATCTCATTGTCTAAAAGAGAGAAACTAGGGCTAACTGTTGCATTGATTGATATTGATCATCTTAATTCAGTAAATGATACTTATGGTAATAGTATTGGTGATATGGTTATAAAAGATTTATCAGACCAAATATCTAATATATTAAGGACAAGTGATTTATTTGCAAGATTTAGTGGGCAAGTATTTACTTTGTTATTAAGCAACACAACAAATGATAAAGCTATGATAGTAACTGATAAATTAAGAAAAGCTATAGAGTTGAGTTGTCCTATTTTTGATATGAAATATACTGTAAGTATTGGATTGGCACAGATTATTGAAAGCGATGATGATATAGATTCAGCAATTCAAAGGTCAGAGTTAGCATTGAGAGAAGCAAAAAATACAGGAAGAAACAAGGTTGTGTCTTACAATAATATTAAAGATAACAAAGAAGATTAAATTTATATAGTTAAATAAGACAATTTTTATCTTATTTAACTTATAATACATAAATTATAAAAAAAAGGAAAAATATGGCAACAATAGCTGATATAAATGAAAAGTTAAAATCTGTATCATATCCAGGATTTACAAAATCTATCATAGACTTTGGATTTGTGAAGAATGTTGAAGTAGATGGAAGTAGTGCAACAGTAGCACTTGAGATTACATCAAGTGCTCCAGAAGTAGAAAAATCATTAAAAGATGATATTGAAAAAGAATTAAAAGTTTTAGGATTTGATACTATTAATATAGTAGTTAAGAAACCAGAAGCACCAAAACAACAAAGTAATACAATGAGTGGTAAAAATATTGCACCACAAGTTGCTAACTTTGTAATGGTAAGTTCAGGTAAAGGTGGAGTTGGAAAATCAACTACATCAGTAAATCTAGCAATTGCTCTTGCTATGCAAGGTAAAAAAGTCGGTCTTTTAGATGCTGATATCTATGGTCCAAATATTCCTCGTATGGTTGGTGTTGATGGTCAAGAACCACAACTAGAAGGAAACAAAGTAATCCCATTTAAAGCTTATGGCGTAGAAGTTATGAGTATGGGTTCTTTAGTTGAAGAGGGACAAGCTTTAATGTGGAGAGGGGCGATGGTTATGAAAGCTATCACTCAATTGTTACAAGATATTGCTTGGTCTAAATTAGATGTATTAGTTATCGATATGCCACCAGGAACAGGTGATGCACAACTTACACTTGCTCAAAGTGTTCCTGTTGCTGCTGGAGTAAATGTTACAACTCCTCAGCATGTTGCACTTGATGATAGTAGAAGAAGTTTAGAGATGTTTAAAAAGTTAAATATACCAGTTGCTGGTGTTATTGAAAATATGTCTGGATTTATCTGTCCAAATTGTGAAACAGAAAGTGATATTTTTGGAAGTGGAACTTGTGAAGATTTAGCAAAAGAATATGGTACTCAAGTATTAGCAAGTATCCCTATTGAGCCTGCAATTAGAGAAGGTGGAGACAATGGTAAGCCAGTAGTTTACTTTGCTCCTGATAGTGCTAGTGCAAAAAGATATATGAAAGCTGCTGAAATGCTATGGGAAAATATCGTTGAATCAAATGAAAAAGGAATCATCGGTAATGCTGGTGTTCAACCAACTTCAAATGGTGTGAGTGCTTGTAGTACATAATAAGTTTTAGTATAAATGTAGTATCATTCTACATTTATATTAAATAGTGGAAGGATTAGAATTGGAAAAAATATCAAGTGTTATACCTGATGATATTATCAAGATACAAAAGAAACTAGCAACATTCCAATCTGGTTCACGCAATCATAATAAATATAAAAAAATATTAGCAAAACATATTAAAACTTACAATATGAAAAAACGACTTCAATCAAATATAAAAACAATCGAAAACATACAAGAGATTAGTGGATATTAAAATATCAATATTAATATTACATATTGTATAACACTTACTAATATTATATAACTTTATCTAATATTAAGAAATGGCTAGACATATGATAAAATATAGCTTTAGAAGGGTTTTAGTTTAAAGTTAATTTAAGGTTTACAGTTGTATAATACTTACTAAATATATTATACAAAATGTAAAAGGGTTTTATTATGAAAATTAATACAAATGTTGCTCAGCTTACTGCACTAGAAGCAAACACTCAAATTAATAAAAATTTGAATGCATCATTAGAAAGATTATCGTCAGGTTTACGAATAAATAAGTCAAGTGATGATGCTTCAGGTATGGCTATTGCCGATAAACTTAGAACACAAGCTTCTTCTGTTGGTCAAGCTATAGCAAATGGTAATTCAGCAGTTTCTTTAATTCAAATTGCTGATAAAGCAATGGCAGAGCAATCAAATATCTTAGATATGATAAAGCAAAAATTACTTCAAACAGCTACAGCTACAACAAGTAGTGCTGGTAGAGATGCAATTGCAAAAGATATTGGTAAATTATTAGAACAACTTAATGGTATTGCTCAACAAACAAACTATAATGGAATTTATCTTTTACAAAAAGGTTCAGCCTTAAATGCACAAAGTGGTTCTCCACAGTTAGTATTTCAAATGGGTGAAAATGGAGATAATACTATCTCATCAGCATCAGGAACACAAGCTAATGTTACGGGACTTGCATTGTCAGGATTGGTAGCAGCAACAAAAGCAGGTGCATCAGATATAACATCAACAGCAGCATCAGGTGCAGAAAATGCAAGAACATTTTTAGAAACAATTGATACAGCATTAACACAAATGAATATTTGGAGATCAAATTTTGGTGCTACACAAAATCAAATAGAATCTGCTGTAAGAAATTTATCAACACAAAAAACAAATATTAAAGCCGCAGAATCTGTAATTAGAGATGTTGATTATGCTCAAGAGAGTGCAAATTTTAATAAACAAAATATCATATCACAAGCCGGTACTTATGCAATAAGTCAATCAAGTAAAGTGCAGCAAAATGTACTGAGACTGCTACAATAACATAAATATATTTTAGAATTCTTTTACAAAAGGTTGGGTTTTATACTCAATCTTTTTTTATGACTAAAAATAATTTAAACTAACTTTAAGAAATGGTATGTCATACTTCCATCAGCCAAGAGGAATGATAGGTATAATTATTACCGAAAAGTGAAAGACTTTATGCTCAGTTATATGAGAAGTTTTTAAGTCGTAAATTTTTATTTACAATGTGTCATAAATATTTTAAAGGATAAATTATGAGAATTAATACAAACGTTGCATCATTGAATGCACAAGAATCTGCTACAAATACAAACAAAGTTCTAAGTAGTTCATTAGAAAAATTATCATCAGGTTTAGCAATAAACAAAGCATCAGATAATGCTGCTGGTATGGCAATCGCCGATAAACTAAGAACTCAAGCTAGTTCATTAGGTCAATCAGTTTCAAATGGAAACAGTGCATCTGCACTTATTCAAATTGCTGATAAAGCAATGGCTGAACAGTCAAATATCTTAGATATTATAAAAACTAAATTATTACAAGCGGGTACTGCAACAACAAGTACAGCTGGTCAACAAGCAATTGGAAAAGATATAGACAAGTTAATGGATCAATTAAATAATATTGCTACACAAACTAACTATAATGGTATTCAATTATTACAATCTGGAAATGCTTCTGATGGAAGTGCTGCTTCTGCATTAACATTCCAAATGGGTGAAACAAAAACTGATACAATTTTATCGTCAACAGGTGTTCGATCTAATCTTGCTGGATTAAGTTTAGATACAATGAAAACTAACTTAACTGGAGGTGCAACTGGGTCAATTCATGGTAATGAAAGATCAGTAAATGCATCAAATGCAAGAGGGCTTTTAGAAGGTATTGATGATGCTATTACTACTTTAAATGGTTGGAGATCAGACTTTGGTTCTACTCAAAATCAAGTTGAATCAGCTGTTAGAAACTTAGCAACTGCTCAAACAAATATTAAAGCAGCAGAATCTGTAATCAGAGATGTTGATTATGCTAAAGAGAGTGCTCACTTTAATAAACAAAATATTATATCTCAAGCTGGTACTTATGCAATGAGTCAAGCGAATGCTTTACAGCAAGGTGTAATGAGACTTTTACAATAGTAAAACTCTATATTTATCTTAAAACCCAAGTCGAAAGACTTGGGTTTTTTTTATTTTAAAATTTGCTGTATAGCAGTTAATAACCTTAAGTTTAGGTACACAGTGTATAATCTATTTTCCCCTATTAAGTTATATTTAAGAAATGGTATGTAATACTTCCATTCCAAAAAGTAAAAATATAGGTATAGTAAGTTACCGAAAAGTGAAAGACTTTATGCTCAATAAATTGAGAAAAAAATACGGTAGTAAATATAAGATTTACAGTGTGTCATAAACACAAAAGGATAAATTATGAGAATTAATACAAATGTTGCATCATTAACTGCACAAGAAGCAGGAACAAATACAAATAAAAAATTAACAAGTTCATTAGAAAAATTATCATCAGGTTTAGCAATAAACAAAGCATCAGATAATGCTGCTGGTATGGCAATCGCCGATAAACTAAGAACTCAAGCTAGTTCATTAGGTCAATCAGTTGCAAATGGAAACAGTGCATCTGCACTAATTCAAATTGCTGATAAAGCGATGAGTGAACAGTCAAATATATTAGATATTATTAAAACTAAGTTACTTCAAACTGCAACAGCAACTACAAGTACAGCAGGTCAAGAAGCTATTTCTAAAGATATTGCAAAACTTATGGAGCAACTTGATAATATTGCTACACAAACTAATTATAATGGTATTCAGCTTTTACAAGCAGGAAGTGCTGCTGATGGAAGTGCTGCTTCTGCATTGACATTTCAAATGGGGGAAAGATCATTAGATACTATAAATTCATCGTCAGGTGTTCAAGCAAATCTTCTAGGGTTAAGTTTAAATACAATGAAAACTAACTTAACAACTACCGGACAAGCAGAATCTATTCATGGAAATACTAGAGAGATAAATTCATCAAATGCAAGATCACTGTTAGTAAAAATTGATGATGCTATTACACAACTAAATGGTTGGAGATCAGACTTTGGTTCTACTCAAAATCAAGTTGAATCAGCTGTTAGAAACTTAGCAACTGCTCAAACAAATATTAAAGCAGCAGAATCTGTAATTAGAGATGTTGACTATGCTCAAGAGAGTGCTCACTTTAATAAACAAAATATAATAGCACAAGCTGGTACTTATGCAATGAGTCAAGCAAATGCTTTACAACAAGGTGTAATGAGACTTTTACAATAATAAAACTCTATATCTATATTAAAACCCAGGTCGAAAGGCTTGGGTTTTTTTATATCCAAAATACTGTATATATGTTAATAACCTTAGAATATTAACAAATTGTATAAAGTTATTACCCCTTTAAGCGAATATTAAGAAATGGTATGTCATACTTCTATTATCAAAACAAACATAGGTATAATTATTACCGAAAAGTGAAAGTCTTTATGCTCAATTAAACGAGAATAACCATCAGTAGTAAACAAAAAAGTTTACAATGTGTCATAAATATTTTAAAGGATAAATTATGAGAATTAATACAAACGTTGCATCATTGAATGCACAAGAATCTGCTACAAATACAAACAAAGTTCTAAGTAGTTCATTAGAAAAATTATCATCAGGTTTAGCAATAAACAAAGCATCAGATAATGCTGCTGGTATGGCAATCGCCGATAAACTAAGAACTCAAGCTAGTTCATTAGGTCAATCAGTTGCAAATGGAAACAGTGCATCTGCACTAATTCAAATTGCTGATAAAGCGATGAGTGAACAGTCAAATATATTAGATATTATTAAAACTAAGTTACTTCAAACTGCAACAGCAACTACAAGTACAGCAGGTCAAGAAGCTATTTCTAAAGATATTGCAAAACTTATGGAACAACTAGATAATATTGCTACACAAACTAATTATAATGGTATACAACTTTTACAAGAAGGAAATGCAGCAGGTGGAAGTGCTGCTTCTGCATTGACATTTCAAATGGGTGAAAGAGCATTAGATACTATAGAATCATCAGCAGGTGTTCAAGCAAATCTTCTAGGGTTAAGTTTAGATACAATGAAAACTAATTTAACAACTGCAACAACAGCAGAATCTATTCATGGTAATACTAGAGAGATAAATGCATCAAATGCTAGATCACTGTTAGTAAAAATAGATGATTCAATTACTAAATTAAATGGTTGGAGATCAGACTTTGGTTCTACTCAAAATCAAGTTGAATCAGCTGTTAGAAACTTAGCAACTGCTCAAACAAATATTAAAGCCGCAGAATCGGTAATTAGAGATGTTGATTATGCTCAAGAGAGTGCATACTTTAATAAACAAAATATTATATCTCAAGCTGGTACTTATGCTATGGGTCAAGCAAACCAATTACAGCAAGGTGTAATGAGACTTTTACAATAGTCAAACTCTATATTTATCTTAAAACCCAGGTCTTTAAGACTTGGGTTTTTTTATGGTATAATTTTAAAATTTAAGGGATATTTATAGTGAATCAACTAGAAGAGATACAGCAAACACTTTTACAAATATATACAAAAAATATTCAATACTTTGAAAAGAATAATACAGAACTATTTAATAAAATTAAATATTTTGAATCATTAAATATTGAAAACTTTGCAATAGATTTTATAGATAATAAATTTGAATTATTTGATAAAGATGGAAATAAAACTTATAATTGTGACCCATTTTATGATGCTTCTTATCGTGTAGACAACTTAAATGATGAAAATACTTTTAGCTTAATAGAAAGAACAATCACAAATAAACATAATGTATATTATAAAGATAGTATAAATGCAAATTTACAAGTAAAAGAGTATATTAATCTTATTAATAATAAAGATACAATATTAAATGAAGAGATAAAAAAGATGGTATTTATAGGGACACTATTGGGTGTTCATATAAATGATATTGATAAAGCTAAAAACTATGATACATATTTGATAGTTGAGCCAAATATAGAAGTGTTTAGATTGTCATTATTTTTGACCGACTATACAACAATATGTAAAAAGTCAAAAGTATTCTTTTGTATAGATACAACTACAGATGAGTTTAACTCTAAAATACAACAATTTATAAAATATAATTACCAGTATAATACTAAAATACAATTTGAACTTGCAAGTAGAAGAGAACTTGATTTAGTAGAAAGTATAAGTACACAAATAGCTCAGAACAATCAAATGACTTATCCATATTCAGAATATATAGTTAGTATGAAAAGAGGATATGAATATTTTCTAAAAGATAAAAATGGTATTTTAAATATCAATAAATTAACAAATTTATTAGATAAACCTGTATTATATTTAGGTGCAGGACCATCATTGGCTTCAAATTTAGAATGGATATATTTAAATCAAGATAGATTTATTATAGTTGTTGCATCTGCTGTTTTAAAAAGACTTGAACTTTTGGCAATTATTCCTGATATTATTGTAGTTGTAGATGGTCAAGGTGAAATAGTTACTAAACAGTTTGCAGTAAATAGCAAGATGTATAAAAACTCAATTTGTATAGCTTCTATAAAAATAGATAATGCTGTTCATAATCTTTTTAATGAAAATAATAATTTATTTTTAATACAAGATTCTTTTGAACTTTTTGAGGGTTTTGGAATATTAACTGGTATAACTGTTGGTGATATTGGTATAAGTTTATTGATAAAATTAGGAGTTAATCAGTTGTATTTATTAGGATTTGATGCTTCTGTTAATCATATTACTGGTAAAACACACGATTCTTTACATTGTGGATCAAAAAAAGTGGATTTAGATACTAAGAGTAATGAATATACTAAAAAGTTAGTATATGTAAAGGGAAATTTCCAAAAAGAGGTACCAACATTTGTCTTTTATACTGCTATGATAGCAAATATCTCAGCTATTTTAGAGCAATCAAATATAAATGTTTATAATTTATCAGATGGAGCATATTTTAATACTTCTATACCTTTAAAAATAGATAATATAAAAGAGAATAGTCTAAAAAAATTTGATAAACAATCACTTAAAAATAAAACAATAGTAACTTTAAAAGAAAACTGTAAAATAAATCTAACAATAGAAGATATAAAATATATTAAGCAAGAGAAAAAAATACTACAAAAACTTAAAAATATAAATCAAGATAAGTTTGATAAAGCTTTTATAACTTTGCAAAGTAACCATAAAAACTCATCAATATTGCAATTAATTGAAAAATATATGCTACTTATGTCACCATATGCTTTTTATACAAATGAACAAAAACTAAAAGCAAAACAACTTCAAGATATATATATAATATTTGATAATATATTTATATCTTTAAATAAGTCTTTGTAGGTAAGACTTATATTGTTTTATTAGTTCTGTTATATGAATTGACCAGATATATTGAATATGTTTTAAATCTTTTATGTCATTTTTTACCATTCTATCATTAAATATATAGTCTATATATCTATTAATTGCAAAATCAAAGTTAATATATATCTCTGGAAGTATTGTACTATAAGATCTCATATATTTTATATTTGTAAATATCTCATCCAATTGTTCTTTAAACTGAGTGTAAGATTTAATCTTTATTTTACTAAACTTTTCTATAAACTCTATAATATTATCAATTTGTAAAATTTCATCTTTTAAATTATTTTTATCTATAGTTTCAAGATCTTTAACAGAAATTTCTGTTAGATTAGCTACTAAGCTAATATATAATTCTGACTTATCAATATCTTCATAATCTAACTCTAAATCAATAATCTTTGTAGGTATAGTATCTTGAATATATGCTCCATTTTCACTTAGATTATATATATTTTGGTTTGCTTGTTTATTTAGTTCTATAAATTTATTATAATCTTCTACAGACCTATTAAACAATCTTGTTGTTATAACTTTATCTATTAAATTTCCCTTAACCAATACTGTATCATCTCGAAGAGAAAAAGTATTATCTAGCATAGATTGATTGTCTTTTTTATCTATATCAATTTTATGACCATGAGTATTGCAAGCATGTGAATCTGAATGTGTTTTACCTGTTTTTTGATTTAATGCCAAATCTATTCCTAAAAGGTAAATATTTTTTGCTTTTAGTAAAAGTAGTATTTTAAATGTTACTTCACCTATTGTTATACCATCAAGTAAAGGGTTGTTTTTTTGAAGTGATTTTAAAACTTCATAAGTAAATAATGACTCACTATCTAATAAATCCATAACTATATCTGGTGTATTTAGTGAAGCTATTTTAACAGTATTTTGTAATGTTGTTGATGATGTACCTTGAAATTGATCTATCACTAAGTCTTGAGGGTCAAGTGTAGTAATTATATCTGGCTTAATATCATATTCTACTAACTTCTTTAGTGCAGCAGCCATAGCTACAATTATAAATTTATTTTGATTCTCTTTTAACCATTGTATCCCAATATCTAATGATGGACCAGCACCTAAAAAAATAATATTTTTATCTTGGAATATATTTGAAGTATCATTTAGTTTTGTAAAATTCAATGTATTGTATTTAGGAAAATTTCTAGTTGTTATTGATGAAATACTTTCTAGCATCATACGATAATCAAAGACAAATGGGTCTTTAGATAAAACTTTATTTATTATTCTATCAAAATAATTCTCAATATTGTAGTTGGTACTATAATATTTAAAAAGTGTATTGTCTGTAATAAAATTATTATAAAAAAGTTCTAATTTATTACTAAATTCAGTTTCATCCTGCATAATAGAAAAAGTAACACTTCTTCCATCTCGTGCTAATAATGAATAGTCACAAACAAAAAGTGATAATCTAAATATTTCAAGATTTGATTCACAAACAAAATAATTTGTTGCTTTTATTTTATTTAGTATTTTAGGGATATGTCTTCCTAAAAGAGTACCAACAAATATAAATTTATTAAATGATTTTACTTTTTTTATGTTATTAGATATTTTCTCATTTCTAACAGATGTGTAGTTCTTTATATCACTTAGTATTCTTAATTTATTAAGTCCCATTAATCCATATTTTTCTTCTGACAGATCAGTAATACTTTTATTATACATACCAGGATTTAAAGAATTAATAGTACTTTTTGTGTCAAAATTTGTACTAACTATAGCTTTACTGTTCCATTTTTTTGGTTTTCTATTATAGATATAACTATCATTTGCCTCATCATAAATATCAAAATCACCATCATCCTTAATGAATTCTAAATGAAATCTCTCTTTATATTCACCAGAACCAATAAAAGAATCTAGTGCAGCTACCCTTTGTCCAAGTATATTGTCATATTCATTTAAAAATTGCAAGTTAAAAGTATAAGTATTTAGCAGAGCATCTTGTAGTTTTTGTTCCTCATTAGTTGCCAATTTGTAACCTTTTATTTAATTTAGTTATTGTATAATATATTTAGTTAATTTATTATTATACAATAAATTAGATTTAAGACAATTAAGCAGGTGATAAAGATGATAATACCAAAAAGAGATGCTAGAGAATATGGAGCTGTACATATAGATAACTATCTTACATTTATTGGATTTTGTAAAAAAGTTAGTAGTGAAGATAGTTGTAGTGTAGATATATATATGGATGGTAAAAAGTTAGATACAGTAGTAGCAGATAAATGTATAGAAAATATTGAGAATATATATGATATTCAAGGACATTGTTTTAAATTTGATTTAGAAGAAAAGCATTTTGACAAAAGTCATCTTTTAGAATTTAAAGCTAGTGAAAACAATGAAGAGTTAGTAAATAGTGGAATTCAAACTATAGATAAGAATCACGAAAAATTTGAAGAATTTAAATTGGCAAATAGTTTAAGTGATAATACTTAAGATAAAGTAGCCCATAAATATATTATTAAATATTTATTTTATATCTCAATCTAAATTCTCTATTCTCACTAACTTTTAGTGTATCATCCAGCTCTTGTAAGCCAAAAAATATTCTAGTTAAATACTTATCATGGTCATAACTATTTTGAAGCATTACAAAAGGGTATGATATCTCTCTATCTATTTCAATTTCACAGATGATATCTTTATCAATTCCAAATCTTAATACCCCATCAGTTACACCCATACCATTACTACTGCTTTGAAGTAATGATTTTGCTTGAGAGTGTTCAATCTTGATGCTATCGTCTATATTAAATCTTTCATATTCTTGACCACCATTTTTACATTCATACCAAAAGTTACTATCTTTATCTTGAGGAAGTAGCGTCAATCCACCTAATCTTATACTTCCTTTTATGAACTCTTTTAACTCCAAGTTTATATCTAGTGCAATTGTATTATTATCTAAATCAATAATCCAACTTTTGTACTCGGTAGCTTGACCTTTCATATTGATAGTTGTTGAGAGTTTATATTTATTATCATCTACTTTATCGAAGGTATAGTTCTCAATTTCATATAAATCAGCAATCTTTCTTATATCTGCAGATTCTAGTGTTGTAGTTCCTGTATAAAAGTCTGCTCCATGAGAAATATAGTCTAAATCTCCATGCCAAACAGTACCAAACTGCAATAGCTTTCCATTTTTATAAATCTTATCTAGCACCAAACCTTTTAATTTATTAAAAACTATTTTATGGTTATCTTTCTCAAATATTAGTTTATTGTTTTCTTCTTTTAGTGTTATGTCATTTATTATAGTTTTGTGCTTATCATTAGAATCTTGATTTTCTTGAGTTAAGAAATCTATAGCTTTATTCCATTTTTTAATAGTAGTATGTGTACGATAATCACTTCCCCAGTATTGCAATAGTTTCTTATTGATTCCATAGTTTGTTAAGTAGTTGTAGCATAATGTATTTATTAAATTAGTACCTCTACCACATGCAGCCCAACGACTAAGCGAATACTTACTTTGTTTTTTTACTAAAATTGGATTTGCTGTAGTTGTTAAGTCTAACTCTATATTGGAATCTAAACTTTTTTCTATAATCTCCGAAGGTAAGCAGAATTTGCCATATTCTTTAATTTTATTCATAGCGTTAGATATTCTTTCCCATTCATCAGTAGTTATAATTGCTTCAGTTTCAAATCTGCCTGGTCTATAGTTGAATATTTCTAAATCAGAACTATATATAGGCAATGCTTTGTATCCTATATTTAAATGATGCTGTATCATTGTCGTATATTCATCAACACTAATCTCTTGATGTGCCATTCTTTGGAACTGTTGAAATACTATTGTATTTGTCCATAAAATTGGAATAGTTGAATTTAATCCTTTTGCAACTACAGGTTGAAATGAATATTCTTTTTTCCATTCTTGAGGGTGTATAGAATAGGCATTGTTCCACTCCATAGATATAGCTTTGTATCCTGCCTCAACATAAATATCAACCATAGATTTTGAAAAAACTTGCTCATTGATATATGCAATAGTTGGTACAATACCCAATATATTGTTATATACTTCTAGTCCTATTTTTTGATTGTTAATATTAATTTCATAAGGAACAAGTGGTCCAATAAGTTGCATATAACCACTTCCTATTAACTCAATAAGCCCTTTTTTATGAAGTTCTTTAAACTTTTCTATCCAGAGTGGTCTTAGCTCTTGAACCTTCTCTAAGCTATATGCACTAAGCTCTAATCCAACTTTTAAATTATCTTTTTCAATAAGTTCTAGTAAAGAGAAATATGTTTTATCAATAACTTCTGCTAAAGCTTCTTCTTCTATAGCTGAAAATGCTAAGTTTCCATGATATATTTTATAAAATAATTTATTCAAAAATAATGTCTACATTATCTAAAAAGCTTTGAGCATTAGTAATTGCATCTTCTCTACTATTACCATTAGCAATAGTAAATCCTAATCTTTTAGCATGATCTGTTGTTTTATTGCTGACTTCTTCACCAGCTTGTACATGAAAATTTGATAAAATAATATTGTCTTTATTCTTAGGTAAATTGATTTTCTTAATAATTCCAAAATTTTCATCTTCAATAAATTTATATCTTACACTAAGAATATTATTTTGAGATTGATGCAGTTCATCAGAAGATATATCTATACCAAGATGAAGTTTAATAGCAATTTTTAAGAAATCTATACCTGTATTCTCTGGTATATGAATAGTAGAGAATCCTCCTCCAGATAGTCTTAATGCAAATTCAATAATAAATAATTTATCATCGTATATGACTATATCTCCTTTAATAATTCCATTTTGTATATTTAATTCTTTTGCAATTATTTCTAAATAAAGTTTTAATTGTTTTTTATGTTTACTGAGTATATGTATGGATGGTAAATCACCACCATTTTCTATAATATTTGGTAAGAATTTATCCATATTAGTATAGTTTCTATCGGCAAATCCAATATTATATACCTTGCCATTAATTACAAAAGACTCTGTACTTACCTGGGGACCTTTTAAATATTTCTCAACTTGTACTTTCTTTTGTTTGCTAAATTTAAGTGCATAATTATAATACTCTTCAAGCTGATTAAAAGAATCTATAAAACTTATACCACGAGATGCTGAATTATCTACTGGTTTTATGACAATTGGAAAATTATTATTTTTCATAAATTCTTTTATATCTTCTATATTATTAACTATTTGATATTTAGGAATAGCAATATGATGTTGTTTCATAAACTCTTTAGCATAAAACTTATCTTCACTAAGTCTTGCACTTTCAAAAGGTATTGTATTATTTATATTTAATAAGTCAGCAGTTTGAGCTATGATTAAAGGTATATCAACACCAAAAGCTATTACACCATCAATTTTTCTTTTAAGCTTTTTATTTATAAATTCTTTTATTTCTTCAAAATGCTTTATACTTACAGTATAAAATTCATTCGAATATTCTTGTCCAATGGCATTATTATTACCATCTAATGCAATTGTATATATCCCCATCTCTTTTGCTTTTACTATTCCTGGTATTTGATCATAACCTGCACCTAATACAAGTAATGTTTTATCCAAAATACATTCCACCATTAGCATTTATAGTTTGCCCTGTAATATATGAAGATTCGGAAGATGCAAGGAAATAAGCAATACTGGCAATTTCATCTTTTGTACCTAATCTTCCTATTGGTATATTTTTAACTTTTTCTTTTCCCAAATATGTATTTAATTCACTTTCAGACATATCAGTAGATACTAATCCTGGAGAGATTGCGTTTGAAGTAATACCATCTTTAGAATATATTTTAGCAATAGATTGAGTAAAACTTATTAAAGCAGCTTTTGAAGCAGCATAATGTACTTGATTAAATCCCCCCCATTGACCACCAATAGATGTGATATTAATAATTCTTCCCCATTTATTCTTTATCATATTTGGTAATACTTCTTGAGTAAATCTAAAAGCACCTTGCAAATTAATATTTAACATATTGTTCCAATCATCATCTGTGATATCTAAAAATATTTTTTCTTGAGATATTGCAGCATTATTAATTAATATATCAATAGATTTACCAAACTTTTCTTCTGTTTTAGAAATAGCATTTATTATAGATTCTCTATTTGAAATATCAACTTGTATATAAAAATTATTATCATCTGGACGAATATTATGATAGCCATATACAACTTGATAATTATTTAATGAAAAATAGTTGGCAATACTTTCTCCGATTCCACTACCAGAGCCTGTAACAAATACTAATTTATTCATTATTATTAAATTACTGGAAACATATTATCTATACTATTCATTCCTTCAACTCTTGGTTGATAGTCATTATAGTTTTTCATATTTACATCAACCAGTATAGCTTCTTTATAATCTAAAATATAATCTAAAGCATCATTTAACTCATCTATATGATTTATCTTTAGTGTTTTTATTTCATATGCCTTAGCAACTTCAATATAATCTGGAGATGATAATCCATGTTCTGCATCACATCCTTGATAATTTTTATCAAAATTAGAATCTCTAAATGCCTTAGTGATACCATAACAATTATTATTGAAAATAATTATTTTTATTGGTAATGAATATTGTTTTATTGTTTGTAGTTCCTGAATATTAAAAGCTAATCCACCATCTCCTGTAAGACATATTATTTCTTGTTTTAATGCAATGGCTGCTCCAATAGCTGCAGGTAGAGCATAGCCTAAAGATGAATTACCATGATTTGAAAAGATTCTTTGTCCATTCTTTGCTTTGTAAGTTTGATATGTAACGACTGCATTACCACCTGCTTCAGATACTATCACAGCATCTTTAGTTAGCTTTTCTGATAACTTCTCCATAAAAACATATGGGTGTACATTTGCCATATTATAATATTCTGATTTAACCACACCATAAGTTTCTTTCCATAATTTTATATTATTATTCCATTCTTGATTACAAAATTCTAATTTTTTAGTCATATCTATAAATTTACTGGTAAAATCTTTGATATCAAGCTGAATAAATTTATCAATTAGTATTGGATGAGTCATAAATTCTTCTTGATCAATATTAACCATTATTTTTTTTGCATTTTGTGCAAATGTTTGTATATTATTACCTGTAACTCTTACTGGTAATCTTGATCCTAGACAAAGTAAAACATCACACTGTTGAATTGCTATATTTCGTCCTTCGCCAGCAAAAGTTCCTACTTTACCACCATATAATTCATTATCATAACTGTCAAAATCGACCATATGCCATGTTACAAAGTAAGGAATTTGTAGTTGATTAATTAGCTGCTTAACTAATGAATTTGCATCTGATAACCAAACTCCACCTCCTAATAAAATAGCAGGTTTTTTTGCATTTTTTAATAAATCAATAATCTCTAACATAGAATTCTCAACACTGCTAGAAAGAAACGTATTTTTATAGTGTTGATTAAAGCCTAAAAGTGCTGTTTCATTAATAAGTGTTTCTTGTATATCCATAGGTATATCAATTAAAACTGGTCCAGGTCTTCCTGATGTAGCATAATGATAAGCTTTTTCTAATTCGTATCTAATATAAGATGCCTTGGTAATTAATGTAGTATATTTTGTTACACTTTCAACCATTGTTACTATATTACTTTCTTGAAAACCTAATTGTCTTGAATAATCAGATTCCTTTAGCATAGTTGTTTTAACATTTCCAGTTATATATATAGCAGGGACTGAATCATACCAAGAAGCAGCAATACCATTAATTAAATTTTGCCCAGCAGGTCCAGATGTTGCAATCATTGCAGATACTTTTCTAGATGCTTTATAATAACCATCAATTGCAAATGAACCACCTTGTTCATGTTGAGGACAAAAATAATTTAATTTTTTGTTTTTAGTAACACCTACAATAATACTTGCGCATGCTCCACCATCAACTAAAAATATATCATAAATTCCTTTTTCTTCAAAAAACTTCCCTATATATTCAGATACTTTCATTTTCTTCTCCTAAAATCTTTTTTAATATAATCACTGTTTCTTTAATTTGTTTCATTGTTACAGCACCAAAACTAAAACGTACATAAGTTTTATACTTATTTCCAAATGATGTACCAGGAGTAACAACAATACGATTTTTTAAAAGTAGTTCTGTGAACTGACTACAATTCATCATTGATTCTTTAATATTTACAAATAAATAAAATGTTGCCATAGGTGATTCACAAGATAAGCCTTTTATTTTATTTATTTCTTTATATAAATAGTTTCGTCTTTTTAATAATTTCTTATTTCTATCTTTAATCCATTTTCCATCTAATGCCAGTGCTGCTATTGCACCCTTCTGTGTAAAAATAGGCAAGCAAGATAAAATAGTTTGAGTCATTAAATTAACTTTTTTTATTACATTCTTTGGTCCAATTACATATCCAAGTCTCCATCCAACCATAGAATAGTTCTTCGAAAAACTATTAATAGTTATAATATTTTTTTTACAAAAATCAAATTTTGAGCAAGAGATATGTTTATTAGATTTTGTATAATACATTTCGGAATATGTTTCATCACTTATTAAATATATATTATTTTTTTTGCAAATTTTGTATATTTTTTTTAAAGTCTTTTCTTTTATAACTGTACCTGTTGGATTATTTGGTGAATTTATAATTATAGCTTTTGTATTTGGTTTTATTGCTTTTTTTAAAGTTTTTATATTAATATTGAAATTATTATGTTCATCTAAGTGAATTGCTGTAGAATTAAAATTATTATATTTTATAACTGATATATATGTTGGAAATGCTGGTGTAAAATATATAATTTCATCTTCTGGATTTACTATACTTCTTAAAAGAAAGTCTATTGAGGTATTTGCTGTTAAAACACTAATTTGTTGAATATCAGGTTTGTATCCAAGAAATTTATCAGTATATTCTTGTATAGATACTCTTAATTCAAATAAACCTTCAGAACTTGTATAGTTTATATCGCCATTTAATATAGAATTTATAGTTGCATTCTTTATATTTTCATCTGGTTCAATATTTTGATCCCCTATTTCATAATGTATTAATTCGGAATTATTATATTTACATTTTTCAAGTATTTTGAACATTTCTTGACCTGTTAAATACTTAGATACTCTAGATAATTCCATATATTAATCTTTCTTTATTGTATTTATTATACATCTTGCATAGTTATTGGTTTCTATAGATAACTTTTTAATATTAGTTTCTAAAATATACTTAGTATCAGATAAACTACTTAGTTTATCAAACATATCTAGATTAAAATCATAATTTATATCTATTTCATTATGAAGAAGTCCCATCTCTTCTAATGCATACTGAGTATTTTTTTCAGCAATTAAACCATATATTGGTATATTTTGGGTAGCTGCAAAAATAAGACCATGCCTTCTCATTGAAAACAACATTATAATTTTTTTATAGATTGCTAATGTTTCAAATATATTATATTTTTCCTTAATTATGAACATATACTGTGAATATTTACATTTTTCCTTTATTATTTTATATAAGTTTCGATCATCATCATATTCATTATCAGTAGAATAACATTTTTGAGATATAAATAAAATAGGAGTATTGTATTTTTCATAAACTAAATCACAAAAACTTGCAAGTTTTATGTAATAATCTTCATTAGTATTTTGATTATTTAAACTTCTATATGTTAAATTAATACCAATATATTCTTTATTTAAATCTAAGTTTTCTTTTTTGAAAATACTATCTATGGTAATTATATTGGTACTTTCTAAAAGTGCAAAAGCTGGATCTGGAATAACATGTAAATTATTATTATGTATATTTAGTAAAGCTAATGTATTTTTAGAACCTTTTTCTCTAACCATAACTAAATTAGCATTTTCTATAATAAATTTTAACATTTCTTTTCCACTATTACTTTTTGGTTCTACAATTGTCATTCCATAAATAATAATAGGAATGTTTAAAATTTTTGCCACTATTGTTAGAAGTACATAATATGGTAATGGACCTTTCATAAAATCAAGACATATATCTACAAATAATCTACCACCTCCGATAATCAAAGCATCAGCACTTTGTAGTTCTTTACTTATTTGTTGAATATGTTCTGTATTGTCATTTAAATTAAAACCATTAAACCATCTGCCCATACTTTCCTGTTTAGTATCATGATCTAAATTTTTTATTAATTTTACATTATAATCATCTTCAATATTTTTTTCTAAATGTCTTGCTAATATGGTTATGTTAGTTTTTTCATACTTGTCCAAAGAAGTTTTTAAACTATGTAACATAGCATGATCACCTAAGTTGGAAGTATCATAGCCACCTGACAGTACTATTTTCATTAATCTTTTCCTTCATATAATAATATTATTTTTTTATACTTAAAATTATTCTTAATATAGTTATTAATTTCTTTTTCAGAAGCATATGAAGATATAACAATTATTTTGTCTTCGATTATATCTTTAGTTGGCTTTAGAATAGTAAAATCACCTATTTTCTTATTGTGTTTTGTTTCACTAGAATCTAGAATACCAATAATATTTAAATCTTTAGAGATATTTGTATAGGCAAGTAATTGTGTCGTATGTATTCCTGCTCCCCATATATAAATATTTTCATTTAGAAGTGTAGAATCTTTAATATGTTGATTTATATTAGCCCATAATTTAATTTCTCTATTTGTATATTCTTCAAATGCGCCTTTAAAACTTGATTCGAAGTTTTTAGTATGGTTGTTTCTTTTCAAAACCATTGTTATTACTGGATATAGATTATTGGAATATAGTTTTTCAATAGCTAAAATTTCTAAATTATTTAATCTAAAAAGTTTTTGTAATGATTCTTCTGTGAAATAATTTAGATGTTCTAAAGTAAACATACCAATAGGAAACTTAGTACTGTTTTCAAAGAGAGGTACTTCAATTAAAATATGTCCATTATCATTTAATATATAATTACATTTCTCTAAGGTATCATTAGGATTATAAATATGCTCCAAAAGATGTGTTAAAATAATTAAATCATATTTTTTACTTGTATTAAAATTCTCAAAAACACCGATTTCAGTTTCAATATTATATAAATCTTTTGCTAATTTATTGCTATTTATACTAGGATCAATACCATTAATATAATCGATACCTAAACTTTTTACTTGTGATAATGTATAACCATCAGAGCAACCAACTTGAAATGCACTTGATATATTACTAGGATCAATTATATTTTGTAAAAAGTCTAATTGTCTTTTTACATCATCTATTTTTCTTATTTCTGGTTTTCCCTCTCTGCCTGGATTAATATAAGTAGCAGTATTTTCATAATAATAAAACATCTCTTCAGGAATAATTGTAGGTGTTTGAATCACTAATTTACATAGTTCACAATAACCAAATCCAATATCTCTTTTCCCTTTAATATTTGGAATATTCCAAATATTAACATTACTTTCTATTTTAGAACTACAAATAAAACAATCTCTAATCATTTTGTTTCTTTATTGCAACAGCAAGTATTGATTTGCTTCCACCATTAATGAGAGAAGAAATTTTCCATTTAATACTATTTGGTAAGTTCCACCAAAACCAACTTTTTTCAATTAAACCAGGTTCTAAAAAAATACATTCAAAACCAAATAAATTTAGTGTATTTTTTAGTGTATCTGGGGCATATGGCTTAATATGAGTAGGGTCATTATAGAAGTTTTTATAATCCATTTGCCAGTTTGGTGTTCGTATAAATACTAATCCATTGTCTTTTAAAACTCTATTTATTTCTTTAAATATATGTTCTGGCTTTTCAATATGCTCCATAACAGCATTTAATGTAATAAAATCAATACTATTATTTTGATGTTCTAATACATCTATTTCCATATTAAAATCTGGATAATCGTATGGAAAAGATTTAATATTTATACTTTTACAATATTGAGTAAATCCTTTATCCCCACTTCCTAAATCAATATTTATACCTTCTAAATCTTTATTGAGTAATTTTTTTGTAATTCTATTGTATGTATTAAAAAGACGTTTATTTAAGTTTAGTGATTTAGTATTTACTTTTGAATGTTGTATTGCATATTCTTTTTTTATATTCATTATTCTACTTTTTTAAGTATTTTATCAATTACTTGACTTTTATTAATTTTGATACCATCTAATTTTAAATTAAAGTCATTTAATCTAAAATTAATATTATCTTTTTTATATCGTTTACTAAAATTATTATCTACAAATAATTGACTTGCATTCCAATGATCACTATCTAAACAAATATGAATTGCTGGTACTTTCATAGCTAATAACTCATAGGCACTTATTCCAAATGAAATAATAGCAAAGTCAATACTTGTTAAAAGTTTAGTCATGTTATCTACATTTGAATAAATATCTATTCTCTTATTTAGATTAAGTATATCATTATAATCTTTATGATTTTCTTTTATTATTACTGATATATTAGTTTTTTGTTTTAACTTTAGTAGTAGTTGTTTTATTATCTCTAATGTTAAATTATATTTATCTGTTCCACCCATCATAACTAATATATTTGGTACTTTATTTTTTATTTTTTTATATACTTTATAAAATTCTGGTCGTAATAATACATATTCAAAACCTTGATATATTTTACCCTTATAATCATTGGTATTTATATTAGCATGAGGAGGATAAAAACATAAGTCGCATTCTTTTGCATAATCACTTGGCTCATCAATGGCAACAGTTAATATTGATTTCTTTTTCATATTCTTAATTGCTTTTGACGGTAAATCATCTCTTATATCACCTATAAAAATATCAATCTTATTTGTTTTTATGCAGATATCTAACCATCTTTTATACTTTAAGTCTTTAGGAGCAATCTCTATTTCGAATTTATTTGAAAAAACTTCTTTAAGTCCTGTTTTATAGCTTTTCATTGCAAAGACAACATTGTGACCTAAGTCTCTAAGTTCATTTGCTAAGGCTAAACATCTAACCACATGTCCAAGCCCAATCTTTTTTGAAGCATCACAACGGATTAAAATATTTTTCATTAAAAAGTTTTTCTTATCTCTTTAAATGGTCTTAACCCATCTTCTGGGTCTGCTCTCCAGACTCTATCTTGAATTTCACTTGGCATAGGTT
>CAYUNC010000001.1:0-58107 GCA_964445915.1 uncultured Arcobacter sp. | reverse complement strand
AAGACTTATACAGATATTTGAGGATGAGTGGATATATAAGCAGGATATTGTGAAATCTATTTTGTTGAGTAAAATGGGTATTTATAAAGAAAGAGTATATGCTAAAAATTGTGTAATAAAGGAAATTGATAATACAACAAAAAATTCTTTTCTTGAAAATAATCATTTGCAAGGAAAAGATAATAGTTCTGTAAAATTAGGTTTATTTAATAAAGAAAAATTAGTGTCAGTAATGACTTTTGGCAAAAGAAAAATCACTGGAGCACAACCAAAAACAGAATTAATAAGATATGCTACAGCTTTAAATACTCAAGTTGTTGGTGGTGCATCAAAATTGTTTAAATTTTTTGTTAATTTATACAACTTTTCAGAAATAGTGTCATATGCTGATAGAAGATTTTCAGATGGAATTTTTTATAAAAAACTGGGTTTTAATTTAGATCATATATCAAAACCTAATTATTGGTATATTATAAATAATATTAGAGAACACCGAGTTAAGTGGCAAAAGCATAAATTAAAAAATAAACTAAACAACTATAATATGTTAATATCTGAGTGGGAAAATATGAAAAATAATGAATACGATAGAATATGGGACTGTGGTAATTATGTTTTTTACTATAAAAAATAATGGAGGTTAAGCAATGCCTGATATTGGTTTTAATTTAAATGATTACGTTGCTCATTTTAAGGGTGGTGCTAGACAATACTTATTTTATTTCGCACCATCTTTTCCAACGGGAGTACTTAAAGGATCTGATCTATCACCTACTTATTTGGTAAGATCAACTACATTGCCTGGTTCAGATTTTGAAGAAATCATAACTAACTGGCAAGGATATGACTATAAGATTGCTGGCAAGCGTGTTTATGCTGATTGGACTGTTACTTTCAATGTTGATAGAATGGCGAAAATTTTATCTACATTTAAAACATGGGAAAGGGTTATTTTAGATCCTACTAGTAATGTTCATGGTGCGCCTGATAGATATTTATCTGACCAGCATATAATATTACTAGATGGAAATGGTAATAATTTAGTAAAATATAAATTAATAGGAGCGTGGCCTAAAAGTATTGCTGATATCACATTAGATTACGCAACTAGTGATGTCGCTCAATTTGATGTTACTTTTTCGTATCAGTATCATGTTGTTATTCCTAAATATGATACTATAGGATATGCTAATTTACAAAGTAAAGTTGGTTAATTTTTTAAGATAAGTGGAGTGAAATATGTCAAAAATTTTAAAAAAGGAAGTTGTAGATTTTAAAAGATATCTGAATGGGTATGAATTTACCACTACGTTACCTGGCAGTGGTAAAAGTGTTACTTTTAAACCAGTTACTACTCTAGCTATGAAAAAACTATTGTCATCTTGGAATGATAATGATGTTTCGGTAGAGAATGCATTAGATAATCTTATTACTGATTGTATAACTGATGTTGACTTTTCTATTGATGATTTATATATTGCTGATAGATTATATCTTTTAATTGAGATAAGAAAAAAATCAAAGGGTAGTTTTATTGAATTTACTTATGATTGCAAAAAATGTGAAAGTCAGTCTATACAAAAGATTGATTTAAATAAATTGAATGTTAAAAAACTTGATTTATCTAAAGGCAGGGATATAGTAAAACTAGATGAAAATATATCAGTTAGATTAACACCTCTTACTAGACGTATACAAAAGAAAGCTGCCGATAAAATTAAAGATATTAATGATGCAGATAAAAATATAGAAAGAGTTATAGTAACTTATGCTTTTTGTATTAAAGAAATAATGTTACCGGAAGGATCAATTAAAGATCCTCCTTTTGAAGATGCTTATGAATTTGTAAAAAATTGTTATGACTTTATGTTTAATAAAATCAGAGATTGGTTTGATAATTATGATTTTGGAATTGATTTGGAATATGAAATAAAATGTCCACATTGTAATTTAGAAGATAAGATAGAGGTACCAATAGAAAATTTTTTCTATTAATCAAATCCCTATATAGTTACACTACTTTAGAAAACATTATAGAAGAGCAGTACTATCTGTCTAAAAAAGCTGGTGTTTCAATAATGGAAAGTAATTTAATGCCAATATTTGAGGTAGATGCTGTGTTAAATTTAATAATTAAAGATTTAAATAGCAAAATTAAAACAAGATTTGCTTAGTTTTGGTCTCGCTTTGATATTATTTTATCAAATGGATCTTTAAAAAGGGTCTAAAGGACAGTATATGATTCTTTAGACCCTTTTTTAATTTTTTTCGGAGATTTAGTGATGAAGGAATTTAAATTACCAGAAGAAAACAAAAGTAATGAAATACTAGAAATACTTAAAAATGGTTTTGCCAGAGATAATAAAATATTAGATGTAAATAATAATTTACTGAAGACAATTAAAAAGAGTGCTAAGAGAGAACAAGAAAGAGAAAAAAAAGAAAAGAAGATACTTTCTTCATTGGATAAAACATTAGATGAGTTTGCTAAAGATGATATAGTTTCTTCAAAAAAAATAGTCAAAAGACTTACTGATGGATTTGCAGACAAATTAATTGATATTGAACAAAAACTAATTGATGCTGAACATGAACGTATGATTTATTATAAAGAAAAATTAAACGATGTTACTGGTTTCTTTAAGGATAAATTTGATGAAATATTGGGACCAACTAAAGAATATATAACACTGGCTTATAATTCATTTGTTGCTGTTAGAGGAGGGGTTGAAAAATTTTTGAATTATTCAGGGTTGTTTAGTAAAAAAAGTCCTGAATTAAAAGAAGAAGTCAAACAAACGAAACTTTTAAATAAAATATTTGATCATTTTAAGAAAAGTAAAAAACGTGACATACGTGAAGAAGCAAAAGATAAAAAAACATGGTTAGATAGAGTATCATCATTTTTTGGAAGTGGAGATGGAGAAATAGGTTTAAGTGATGTCGGTATTTGGACGATCATTTTTGAAAAATATATAAAAGGATTTTTTAGAGTATTATCCAAATCTTTTTTTAAAATTTTTAAATCTATTAAGTTTATTGGTAAGAAAGTAGGTCCTATTGCTGTTGTAGCATCACTTTTTGAAGGTATTAAGAGTGCTATTAAAAATATTGAAAAAGAATCAACAGTATATGGAAAGATAAAAGAGGGTGTTATTGGTTTTGGTTCTGGTTTGCTGTCGTTAATAGAAAAACCTGCTAATTTTATACTGAAAAAACTTGGGTATAAATTTAAATTTGATTTTGAAAAAGCACTAAGAGGAGGCTGGAATATTGTTGAAGATGATATAACAAATCTTTATAACAAAATTAGTAAGTCTATTAAATCATTCAAAACCAATTTCACTAATTATTTTAAAAAAATTAGTGACGATTTAATTGATTTTTTGGAGAATTGTTTTAAAAAACTATTTAAAGATTTTTTTGAAAAAATTGAATATTTATTTAAAGATTTAAATAAAAAGCTATTAAAAATCGGCAGTAGAATTGGTGTATATTTACCAAAAATAGGAGAAACTGCAGAAGGTGCTATGGAAAGAATTAGACAAAATATTGAATTTTCTAAAAAAATGTATGAAAAAATAGCACCAAAAATCACCCCTAAAAAAATTGGTTTTTTATCATCAAGATATGAATCCGGCGAAAAAGGATCTTTTGCCATAGGATATGATAAAGCTGGAGGTGCTTCCTATGGCGCTTATCAAATAGCAACTCAAACTGGTACAATGGATAAATTTCTTAGGTTTATTAAAAACAAAAATCCAGAAGTTTATAATCAATTGATGTCTAAAAAAGAATCAATGTATGATCCTAGTGGTGATTTTGCTAGAACTTGGAAATCGTTAGCTGCTGAGGGTAAAATACAACCATTGGAACATGAATTTATAAGAGAAACTCATTTTAAACCTGAGTTTATGAAACTTACTGAGGATTTACAACAAAAGATATTAAAGTCAAAAACACTGCAAAATGTATTATGGTCAAGAGCAGTGCATACTGGAAAATTTGCTAGTAAGGATTTTGAAAAAGCATATGAGATGCAGAAAAAAAGTAGTAAAGATTTTGATGAAAAGCAGTTCATAAAAGATGTTTATTTACTTAGTTCTAGACATTTTGATAGAGCAAAGCTCGGAGAAAGCGTGTTTGCTAGTGTTCAAAAAAGATTAAAAGAGACAGAGCCTTTATTAGCATTAAAAATGTTAGAATCTGAAAAAGCTGATTCAAAACAGAAATCATTAGGATCGGTAGTAAGTGGAAAAATAAAACCAACAGAATTAATAGCTGATACAGAAAAAAAGATATTAGAATCACAAAGACGAAAAGAAGAGGAAGCAAGAGAAGTAACAAAAGATATGGTATGGAGTATTAAAAAGATGTCTGAAACTAAAAAATCTGAGGCTGTTACTAGTGATAAAACAGGTAAGATAGAAAAATTAAAAGAAGTTTCAGCATTAAAAACATCTGTTGATATACCAGTGTTGGATGATTTCGCATCACTAGTGATGAATTATTATTCAGTAGGTATAGCGTAAAACATTTCTATCACTGTGACGCTGTAAGATAGATATATTGTCAATAACTGATTACATTTCTGGTAAAGAAGGAGGAATGCCGTTTTTCCGGTCTAATTGCTGGATTATTTACGGTATATACGTTGATGAGTGAAATAACATCAGAAACTAAAAAATCTTATAAAATACCATCATTTAGTCCATATAATGAATTTACTGATGCTTTATGGATTGTAATAGAAGCATATAAGTTAACAAGTCAAAAGACTAATTCTAGGAACAAAAAACCAGTAGAAAAAAGTTCACTAATATCAGAATTTGTATTTTTAGCTCCAGTTACATTTGCTGTATCTATGTCTCATACATGGGAACCATATGAATCTATTATTAGTAGATTTGCCGGGGTAGTTTTAAAAGCTAAACAAAATGTTTATGATCTTTATTCTACAGCAACAGGAAGTGGTAAAGTTGTTTGGGGTAGAGTAGACACTCCTTTGGTTTATGTTGATTCAGAAAGATTAAATTATATCTTTAATTTTGATATTTCATATAAAGTTGACAATGAGCATGAAATAACAGAACCAATAATGAAGCTTTTAGAACTTAGTAGTCCTGATTTTGCTTCTGATCAAATAGATATAACTAATTTAATTCCACCATGCATTTTTAAAGTAAGATCACATCCGAATACCAACTATATATACATAGAAAATGCAGCTTTAACATCTGTTCAACCGACTTATTATGCACCATTTACAAGTGGTTATCCAAGTAAATGCGAATTAACATTACAATTTACTTCAGTAGAACCAACTTTTAAAAATACATTTTCTGGTCGCAGTAAAGTTGATGTACGTGAAGTAAGTGGTGGAGTAATGATAAAACCAGATACAAAAACATCAATTGTACATGGTAAATTTTAGAAGGAGATAAAAATGACTTGTAAAAAGACAGATGAATCTTTTTATGAAGCAACAGGAAATAGAATATCTAACTCTTCTCAATTAAATATGTTTGATGTATTAGAGGATTCTGTAGATGGTACTAAGTTATTGAATATATTTAAATCATATGAAATAAATAAAGATGTTAGTAGTTCTGTATTATTTTATATTACTCACAATATAAGTAATGATGAATTTTATGACAACACTTCATATTATTATTACAAAAATGCAGAATTGTGGTGGTTAATACCAATGATGAACAATATTTTAAATCCGTTTGAAGAAATATCACCAGGGGATTTTTTAAAAATACTTAAACCCAAGTATATTTATCAAATTGTAAAAGAGATGCATTCATTAAAAGATTTATAATAGTTTTTTAGTTCAATAAGACTGTACTAAAAATTTATAGTTAATAAAAGCAAGAATTTATTGTTACTACAAAATTGGTTGTATATGATCTGGTCTAAAAATAAATTTTAATTGAATAAACAAAGGTTTTTTTTAAAGAAATGATAAATAATGATTCTTTTAAGTTAATTAATTTTGGTGTGTACATAGAGTTTTCAACAGGAGGTGATGTCAATATAGATCTTAATGATATAAAGACATGTATGTGGTTAGAAGATATATTTTTATATGGTTCTATTGGTAGGCTAACAATAATTGATAAATACGGTCTTAAAGAATTAGGTCCACTAGAAGGTGATGAAAAAATAGTTATATCTTATGGTAATGATGAAATAATTGAAAGAACTTTTTATATTGTTAAAATAAATAAAAATTATACTGCATCTACTGTTAATTCTGGAAATATTTTTGTTACAGATTTAATTTTTGCTGAAAAACATTTAGAAAATGTTTCCTTGAAAAGATTCTCTAAGTCATGGGTTAATAAAAAATACAGTGAAATTGTTGATGATATAGCTAAAAATATGATTGGAATAGATAAATTTGATAATTTTGAAGAAACCTGTGAAACATTAGAAAATTTTATAATGCCTTTTTGGACTCCTGGTGAAGCTTTAACTTGGCTTATGAGAAGATGTTCAAGTAAAGTAACTAGAACACCCGGATATGTCTTGTATACGTCGCAAGGAAAATTTAATTTTGTCACAATAGAGTCGCTTTTGAGAAAAAAGAAAGCTGAAAATGAAAACTATCTATTTGAATGTGAAAATCTCTTTTATGCAAATAAAATTATTAGTTGGGATCATTCAGGTGTTGATAGAACTACTTTAAGAGATATTGCAGGAACAACAAGAATGGGTTTTGATCCTTATACTAAAAAATTAGTATTTAGCAAAAATAAGTATAGTGATAGTGTTCAAAAATTTACATCTTTAGGTAGAAGAGCTTTATTTAAAAATGATATAGACAATATAACTTCTTCTTATTCTTTAGAGGGTGATGCCAATACTTCTATACTAGCTAATATTCATTATAATGACTTTATTAAAAATTATATTAATCAAAATACTTTCATGCCGGTTGTTATTGGTAATGAAAAGCGATATCCAGGAATGATTATTGAAGTGGAATGGCCGTCATCTGTTGATGAAATTTTTAATAAAATGATGTCTGGTCTTTATTTGGTTAGAGGTATAACCAGTCATTTTTCAAATGAAACTATACCAACTTTTTTGCAAAAGATGGTCTGTTGTAAAACTGGATATGAAGATATAGATAGTATAAAATTATCTAAACCAAAATTAAAAAATTTATCAGGTATCTTATGAAAGATTTTAAAATTTCTCATATATTTCCACGAAGTGATAAATTTTATGGTATCTATCGTGGTGTAGTGGAAAATAGATTTGATCCAGAAAAGAGAGGTCGTGTTCAAGTAAGGGTATTTGGTTTGCATTCTGAAAATAGAAGTTCTGATGCAACAGATGGAATACCTGTATCTAATCTACCGTGGTTTGAACCAGCGTTATCATTATTTGGTGGTAATATTAGTGGTTTCGGTAGTTGGACAGTACCACTTCAAGGATCTCATGTGTATGTATTTTTTGAAAACGGAAATATAACACAACCAAGATACTTTGCTTCATCCCCTGGTATTGAAATGGAAAAACCGGATAAGAACAAGGGATTTAGTGATCCAGAGGGTATATATCCAACAACTGTAAGAGAGAAAAGACAAGATCATCATCCGTTGTTTACGGATGATAATGAAAAAGATGATGAAGCAAAAAACAATACTATTCTAAAATATAAAAAAGAACATTTAGATGAGGATGTTAGTATTGCTAGCTGTAATGACGATGATGAGACATGGAGTGAACCACAACCATTTTTTTACGATTCAAACGAAAAATATCCATATAATACTGTTGTTACTTTAGGTGGTATATTAGTTGAATTTGATACAACGCCAAAAGCACAAAGATTACATATATATCATCCGTCTAATACTTATATAGAAATAAGTAAAGATGGCAAAATGATTATCAGAAATGATAATGACAAATATGAAATTATAAAGAAAAGCAAGTATACTCATATAGCTGAAAACAGTACCACTACAATAGATAATGAAAAAAAAGAAAAAATAGGTGGTAGAAGTACAAATCAGATAGAAAGTAATTACTGTCGAAAAGTTGGTGGAGATGAAAACATAAATATAAAAGGAAGTAGAACAGTTAAGGCAGGTAGTACTATAAAGATTAAAGGAAGTGATATATTTTTAAACTAAATGTTGTTCAATCGTAGTAAGTACAGTATAGTTAATTTATGCGAAATACCATTTAGAAGTAGTTTTTTTATATCACCAAATGATTTAGTATATATGACTCCTTATATATTAAATCATAGTAACATGATAGAAGATTTAATTAATGACAATGTAATAAAAGAAAAATCTTCTATATCTTTAGTAAAAAATGGCTGGATAAAAGGATCGACTTTTATAGATATTAAAAATAATAAAATTGTTTGTGTTGATTATAAATGTGAAAAAATGAAAAGTAAATTAATAAAAAAATTTCTTGATAAGTTTGATGAAGTGTGCATGTATAAAATATGTAGTAAAAAATACGAGGTATTTAAATGAGCTACTCATTAATATGCGACGGTATAACTGACGCATTAAGAGATCAGCTGGAATATCTTGAATCAATAAAATATGATATTTTAGATGCTGTCAATAAATTTAACGAGAAAATTCATGAACTTAATGATCCGCTGGATGACGCTCGAAATGCTGTTGAAGAACAAGTTGAAAATGTTTTAAGTGAAATAACAGAAGTAAGATCATTAATTCATCAGTTTACTGGTTCTTGTTTGGATGGAATTTTTGATGCTGTTAGTGGTATTGCTGTTTCATTAGAAGATTTAATTGATAGAGTTTTAGAACCACTGATAAGTATTATTAATCAAATTGATGTTTTAGATGCTGTTAAAGTATTAAGTAATACTTTAGGTATTGGTGGTTTGCAAATACCTAATATTATTGGTTTAATAGATGAAAAGCTTGGTTGTTTATCTGATGCAGAATGTTTAAGTTTAGATGAAATGCAACAATATATAGATTATGTTAATGGTTTTTTAACTGATGTCGGGCTTGGTGATCAAGGTGAGTATGATATTGAAAGTTTTATTGATGACGCTATATCAGGTATGGGATCTATAGGAGATTCTATTAAAGCTAATTTATTAGATATAAACACCAGAATGGAAAATTTAAAAAATGATTTTTTAGAAATATTTAGAAGTATTAAGAAAACTACTGAACATTCTGCTTCTAATGTACCAGAAGAACTTTATTAGGAGAAATTGATGAATTTTAGAAAATATATAACAGAAAGTAAATCAGACGGATTTAATTTATTAGAAAGATTTTATTCTAAAAATGAAAAAAATTTATCCGTGGGATTAGCTAATATTCACGCTGCAGTACCAGGAATAGAAGAGAATAAAACTAAAATAGAAAAAGCTTGTAAAATATTTAAAGATAAAGGCTGTAATATGGCTGTATTTCCAGAATTTTGTTTAGCTGGCTACTTTTGGGAAGATCAAAAATCGTGTTGGTCTTATATGAATAAGGCTGTTATTGAAGAACATAAAGATTGGGTGAAAAATAATTTAGAATCAATGTTAGACAATAATTTCCAATTTATATTGTTTAATAATATTAGAAAAGGTCCTAATAAGAAATATATGAACAGTACTTATATAGTGAACAAAAAAGTAGATTATTTTAAAGAAAACATGATATATGACAAAATAATGTTACCTGGTATTGAAAAGATTTATACAGAAACAGGACAGGATGACAGATTGATTATTGAAACAGAATGGGGAAAATTTGCTACAACTAGTTGTTATGATATGTGTTTTAGTCAATTGTATCAAGAATATAGTTTAATTGATAAAGTTGATGCAGTGATTCAAATTGCTTCATGGCGAGGAACTGCTGAAAGAGACTATCCTGGTATGAATGTAGCTACTGATCAATATTATGGTTTTTTATGGGATTTGTTGGCATCTTCAAGAAGTGTAACTAATCAAGTATGGATCATTGCTTGTAATGCAGTTGGTATTCATCCTATAAGTAAAGCTGTCTTTTGGGGTGGATCTGGAATATGGGCGCCCTCTGGAATAAAATTAATTCAAGGTTCTAATGTTAATGAAGAATTGTTAATTGTTCATAACTTGGGAATTAAAGAACAAAAAGAATTTGAAAAAGATGATTTTGATTACAGTATTGATTTTAAAAATATCTATAGACCTATTAAAGGTAAAAGATGTTTTACTAGATTATAAGAGATATTTGTTAACTACCCCACTCTGGCAGTACTAATTATATCTTTGGTAAAAAGGAGGAAAGCTGTTTTTTCTTCGATACTTATATCGTAGTATTCACAGCGTACACATTTATGAATAATATTTATGCAGATGTAGATATTAATTTGAAACAACAATCAGATGGTGATGTGTTGTTAGATACTGATGTTGATGCTATTATTAATTCTTTAACAAACATAGTACTAACTATACCTGGTAGTAGAAGAATGCTTCCTACTTTTGCATTTGATGGTTATGATCTTCTTTTTGAGCCAATAGATAGCAAAACAGCTGAAAAACTTGGTCATCATTTAATATCAGCAATTGAAACATGGGATGACAGAATAATAATAGATAGAATGTTAGTTGTTGCGAATCATGATTATAATAGATATGACGTAACTTGTAATTTTACAATAAAAGGTTTTGGTTCATCTGAAAGTTTTCGTGAGGTTAACTTTATTTTAAAGCAGTTATAAGGAGAATGATATGAGCAATAACACGCTCGTTCCAGATTATTTAAATATTGATTTTAATACTATAAAACAGAAAATAATAGACCAGCTGAGTGAAAGTGATGTTTTTACTGATTATAATTATGAAGGTGCTAATATAACAATTCTTATTGAATTGATGGCATATTTAGGTGAATTAAGTACTTATTATATTAATAAATTAGCTAAGAATTGTTATATAGATACTGCTGATTTATATGAAACTGTTAGTAGATTGGTTAATTTAATTGGTTATTATCCAGCTGGTTACAGGTCATCTAGAACAACAATAACTTTATCATTAATAACATCAGCAGCATCAGCAGCAGGGGAAGTTGATATAGACGATATTTTAAGAGTTGAACCATGGAAGGAGTTACTTTCAACAAAAAACTATAATAATGAAAATATATCTTTTGTAACTACTAATCCAATAGACAGTACAGTTAATAGTTATGGTACATTTACTATAACAGATATTCCAGTTAGACAAGGAAAATTAAAAGAATATACATATACTGGAAGTGATTTAATAGATAATAAAATTGTTTTGCCATTTATTAATTTTGGATATGATGATAACATTGATGATGATTATCCAAGTTTAAAAGTAGAAGTTAACGATGAAGAGTGGACTAGAATATCAGATTTTTATGATGAATTATCTGGATTAAGTGATGAAGACAATGTATATATTTTAAGATATGATAAGTATAAAAGATATATAATTGAATTTTCAGATACACGTAATGTACCTTCTTTCACAGACTCAATAAAAATAACAGCTGTAGAAAGTTTAGGTTCTAATGGTAATGTAGCTAAAAATACTATAATATATCCAGATAACGATTTGTTAACTAATAATACTAAAGGAATTACTATAAATAGCGAATATTATACTATAACTAATTATACTGAAGCAACCGGTGGATCGGATCCAGAGAGCATAACCGAAATTAAAAATAATGCACCAGCAATATTACACGCACAGTACCGTAATGTTACTAAAAATGATTATGTTAGTTATTTAGAACTAAGAAGTGATATAGCTAAAGCTAATGTATGGGGTGAAAAAGAAATTGCTCCTTCTGGTGATATTGACAATTATAATAAAGTTTACGTTAGTTTAATTCCTACTGAATGGGGAAGCAATACTCTCAGTTATTCACCATCAGCGTCCGATCCTAATACAGAAAGAGTTATGCCTATAGCATATAATCCAGATTGGGTACAAGAAATTGCGGAATATTTAGAATTAAGAAAAATGTTATGTGCATGGGAAGTCTATACTCTACCAGAAATTATATATTTTAGAATAGATATAGGTTTAAAAATCAAGAGTAATTATAAATCTGCAAAAGTTATTAATGATGTAAAAAATAAATTAGTATATTATTTTAGTGTATCTTCAAGAGATTTTGGTGAAACATTAAATTTTTATGAGATAGAAAACTACATAAAGGATGCATCAGAAGTTTCAGACACTGATAATTTTTCTAATGTAAAAGGTATAACTGCTATGATTGTAAGAAATATTGATTTTTGGGATTTTAACTCTAACTCTTGGTTAGATCCATATAGTTATAAATCAGAAAAATATCCACAATGGGCTAGATCTACTGATTCAGACTGGGATGAGAATGTATTGAGAAGTATTATTATAAATTATAATCAATTTCCATATATATCTATTGATGATTGTATAATTGAAGTTGAGAGTTGATGAAGTTTTCAGATATACCTAGGTTCTTAATAGAAGATTTTATATCTATCATTGATGCTGAAGCAGGTGATAATTACTTACGTGGTCAAACAACAGGTATTGTTACCAACAGGTGGTCTGTATTTAATATGACCATATTTGATATAGATGAGAATGGTAATACAGCTGGTTTCTATGTAATACCTTTTACTAAGTATAACTACGGAAATAACAGTGAGTGGTTTTATTTTGAAAGAGTTACCAGTAGTGAGACAGCGTCCACATCTGGATTTGCTATTGATTATGGTGATAAAGCTTACTTTATGAAAAACAGTGAGTTTTATAATTATTTAGAGTCCAGACAAACTGATTATGAAGCTGGTAATTACAGTCACAACGTAGAAAATTTTGTTAATATGGAGAAGGTGTTTTTGTACTTTGGTGAAATACATCCTACAAATTCATCAAATATTTATAAAGTACGTTACAGAGGAATGGATGAATATGCTTTAAGTTGTTTACCAGAACATAATAGAACAACAAGGTTGAAAGAATTATTTAGTGTATTTTTTGATAAGGTATATAATGAAGTATACAACCAACAGAAGAACGTATTTACCCTTTTTGATCCATATGAAGTCAATGAACACCACCTAGCTTATATTGACTCTACTTATAAAATGACTGTTGATAATGAGTTACCTGAAATAATAAAAAGAAGTTTGACCGCAAACCACATTAATTACTTAAAAAGAGTTGGTACTTATTCATCCATTTTTGTAAATTTTAAAAATATTGTTTTTAATACAAAAAATGGCGTAAACATATATGAAAGATGGCATGACAAGAATATAACAGGACCACCTTTACCACACTTTATAGACTATAATTATTTATATTGCTATTCAGTATGCCCTAGTTCTTGCTCAGATCCTGGATATACAAATTGCTCTACTGTATCTATAGGTGGGTTTGCAATACCAGAAGACGGTTGTTACATTTATATGCAATATATACCAAAGAGTACTTGGTATATAGTACATGGTTTAGATACTAAAAATCCTATAGTCCAATGTTATGATATCAATTACAATTTATTAGTACCAAAAAGTATTAAAAATGATACTTTAATTTATGTAGATGGTGATGGTGATTCACATATTTATTATAAAGTAATACTGGAATTTAATACAACTTGTACTGGTTATGTTTTTATAATAAAACCAGAAGTGTATTATATAAGTAATGATTATAACTTATTGTTCTATCATAATAGAAATCAAGAAGCACCAATAATAGAAATACAAAAAAAAATATTAGATAGTACAAAAGATGTTGATTTATATTCATTAGAAGATAGATATGTACAAACAGCTATTGTACCATTGTCTATAGCACCATCTGGTAGTAATACAGCAATAATAGAATGTGATACTAATGCTGGTAACTTATACACGGTTAGTACAGCTGTAAGTGGTACTTATATTCATGAACAAGTAGATCCAACTGATACTTGGAGTATTGATCATAGTTTAAATGGTCTATGTGCTGTAAATTATTACACACCTGTTAATTCTTTATCCTGGACTATAGCACATAATCTTAATACAACAGATTTAATTATACAATGTTATGACAATGATTACTATCTTTTAAGACCAAAAACAACAACTATAATTGATGAAAACATTGTTAAGATAGATTTTGAATATAAAACTAAAGGTAGAGCATTGTTGGTTGTTCCTTCTCCTTCTGGTGAAGCACCTGTTCCACCTATTGAATTTATTATGTACATAGATACAACAAAGACATTTTACGGTAGTAGTAATAGTGATCAATTTAGACTTCCTCTTGTTGATGATGGTACTTATATAATGACAGTAGACTGGGGTGATAATAGTACAACAGAATTTAACGGATATGATGAGAATAAATTAGTTCATACATATGACACACCTGGTAAGTATGTTGTAACATTAAGAGAAAATTTAGAAGAAAGTGGTGGTAATGGTATTAAAGGTATCAATTTTGAACGTTTAGGAGAAAGTAGAAAACTGATAGATATACTAAAATGGGGTAATGTTATATTAGAAACAAATAATCACAAAAAATATTATTTTAGTCACTGTACTAATTTAGGTTTAGATACATCAGGTATACTGACGGCAACAGATACTCCTAATACATCTAATATGACTAGTTTATATTCCATGTTTTTTAAATGTGATGATCTAATTGACATACCTAATATTAATGACTGGGATGTATCTAATGTAACTAATATGGATTATTTATTTGATTCATCGAAATTTAATGGTAATATTAGTAGCTGGAATACTAAGTCACTTATTTTTGCTGTTGCTGTTTTTAGTCTTGCAAGATCATTTAATCAAGATATTGGTAGTTGGGATGTGTCTAATGTAACTGATATGAGTGGTATGTTTAATGAGGCAGATAAGTTTAATCAAGATATCGGCAGCTGGGATGTATCCAGTGTAACTGATATGCATAATATGTTCTGTGGTGCAGATGATTTTAATCAAGACATAGGTAGCTGGATTGTGTCTAATGTAACTGACATGAGTTTAATGTTTTATGATGCAAAATCATTTAATCAAGATATCGGCAGCTGGGATGTGTCAAAAGTAACAGATATGAATAATATGTTTTGTTACGCAAGATTGTTTAATCAAGATATTAATAACTGGGATGTATCCAGTGTAACCAATATGAGTAGTATGTTCAATCATGCAACGTCATTTAATCAAAACATAGGTAGCTGGGATGTATCCAGTGTAACCAATATGAGGTTGATGTTTTATTACGCAACATCGTTTAATCAAGATATTAATAACTGGGATGTATCCAGTGTAACCAATATGAGTAGTATGTTTAATAATGCAAGATCATTTAATAAAAATATAGGTAGCTGGAATGTATCCAATGTGATAGATATGGATAGTATGTTTAATGGTGCGCAAGATTTTAATCAAGATATAGGTAGCTGGGATGTATCCAGTGTAATTGATATGCATAACATGTTTAATGGTGCAAAAAATTTTAATCAAGATATAGGTAGCTGGGATGTATCCAGTGTAACCGATATGAGATATATGTTTCAAGATGCGACGGCATTTAATCAAGATATTAGTAGCTGGAATGTATCCAACGTGACAGATATGAGCTATATGTTTTATAATGCAGATAGTTTTAATCAAGATATAGGTATCTGGAATGTATCTAATGTTACAAATATGTGCGGAATGTTTCAGTACACAGATTTATTTAATAAAGATATAGGTAGCTGGAATGTATCCAAAGTAACAAATATGAGCTGTATGTTTCGAAATGCAGTAATGTTCAATCAGAATATAGGTAGCTGGAATGTATCCAGTGTAACTAATATGAATAGTATGTTTAAAATTGCATCATCATTCAACCAGGATATTAGTAATTGGGATGTATCCAGTGTAACTAATATGAGTTATATGTTTGAAAGTGCGACATCATTCAACCAGGATATTAGTAATTGGGATGTATCCAGTGTAACCAATATGAGTTATATGTTTAAAAATGCATCATCATTCAACCAGGATATTAGTAATTGGGATGTATCCAGTGTAACCAATATGAGATGTATGTTTGAAGATGCGACATCATTTGATCAGAACATAGGTAACTGGAACATATCAAATGTAACTAATATGAGTTATATGTTTAAGAATGTTACCCTAAGTACAGCAAATTATGATGCATTACTAATAGGGTGGGCAGCACAATCAGTTAAACCAAACGTAAATTTTCATGCTGGTAACAGTAAGTATACACCTGGTGGTGCTGCAGAGGCAGCTAGGAATACATTAACAGGAGAACCTAATAATTGGACTATAACAGATGGGGGTCCTGCATAAGAAATGAAACTAATTGAGCATTACCTTAATAGTTATTTTTTAGTAACAGATTACTACGATGAAAGTACTGGTGACAAAGAACAGTTTTCTATAAATTTGGAATTTACTGATACGGCTGATTCTACTTATATAGAAACGTATAATGATGATTATAGTAATATAACTTTTCTTGCTATTTCTGCTGATTATGAAGAAAGAATAGATGAAATTAGTACAACATGGAATATAGAACATAATTTAGATTATAGACATTTGATTACGCAAGTATACGTTCCTAGAAAAAGTACTAATTGGTATATTTACCATGGGCTTAATACAAAAAATATTGTATTTCAATGTTATGATACGGAATACAATGTAATATCACCGTCAGCAGCATCTATTGATGAAAACTATATAAATATTGGATTTGATGGTGAAGAAAAAGGTACTGTTCATATAGCAGAAGCTACTTATTATTCTGCTGAATCCAGCTCAACAACTTGGAATGAAACTCACAATCTTAATACCTGGGATATAATAGTTCAAGCTAGAGATTCTAATGACGCAATAATTAAACCAAATAAAATATATTTAAATGATAAAAATAGTGTTACTTTAGAATTTGATTCTGCTAAAGAAGGCTATATGCATATTCTTAGAGGTAATGTAATACATACACAAAGTGTTAGTAGTAATACTTGGTATGTTGAACACTATTTAGAAAATCATGATATTATTGTGGAAACTTATGAAACGTCCGGCGCTGGTTATGTAAAAATATCAAATCCAAATATAACACATATTAGTAAAGATATAGTAAAAATTTCTCTTGATCATGCTTGTACTGGAATAGCTTTAGTAAGAATAGCTGATGTTGTTGGAATGGTTGGTGAAAAAGAAGAACCAAAAACATTACAACTGACAGATAAAAATAACATTACAGTAACTTTTGCTAGAGATACAAAAGGCTATATAGTTTGTAAAAAAGCAACTTATATTGGATGGGGATTACAAAGAGCTTATCCAAAAACTCATAAGACAGTAAACAGTAATAACTGTATAGCAACTTTTAGTGAAAATATTGATGGTGTTGCATGTTTAAAAAAAGTCAGTTCTTTGCCATATCATGGTAATCTAATAATGTCACCACATTATAAAGTGGAGTTGGACCTTTCTTGTGAACCGTTATGTATATCTCTTAATAATAAAGGAATAACTTCTGATAAGTTTATTATTAATGAAAAATATGCTAATCAATTAATTGAATCATGGGAAGAAACAAGACCTGCTTGTAAATATTCTCATTATCACTGGCTAGTATCACCGACCACAGATTTTAGTAAAGAATACATACCATTGTATGATGTTGAATCACCTGTAAATATATATACTAAATGTTGTGTAGATACAACAACGGTAACACTAAGTGCTCATTATATCGAACCTATCTTAACAGAAAGTAATTTATGGGATATAAATCATGATTTATTAACAAATAACATTTTAGTTCAATGCTACAGCAAGACCGGTAGTGGGTATGAAATAGTATATCCTGATAAAATATTGATAGTATCTAATAATAGAATAAAAATTTATTTTAAGGAAGCTGTATCTGGAGTAGTTTTGATCGCTAAGTCAATATATGGTTTTACTGATTTTGATACAAATACAGTTGAAGCATCAGCTACATGGGGTAATATTGAACATAATATAGGTGAAGAAGTTTTATCTGATTATTTTGATTTATATGAAAAACAGTTTTTACCTGAAAATGTTGAAATTATAGATAATAATCATATAAAAGCAGAACTTTATGTTCAAGCATTAGGCAAAGTTTATATATCAGATAATGATTATTTACATACACAAAGTTCACCGACAGCAACATGGACAGTCAGACATAATCTTGGTTATCGTGGTGTTATAGTTCAAACTTATAACGACGATAATATGTTAATACCAAATAGAATTGTTCTAGTGAGTAGTAACCAATGTAAGATTTATTTTGATAATTCGGAAAGCGGATATGCTATAGTTAAAGCAGTTGGTGCTTTAGATACTCAAAGTACTTTGTATTTAAGAGCAGAAAGTATAAGAATTGGAACAGGCACTACTGGTCCTTATTGGAATGGTTCTGGTTTAAAAAATGAAGTAGCTTTAACGACTAAATTGACAAAAAATTTATGTGAAGACAATTACTATATAGACGGAACAATTTTATGTGATAGAAATGACAGAAAAATTACAGAAATAGGAATATTTGATGAATTTGATACAATGTTATTTTATACTTATATAAATGGTGAATTGTTTAAACCAAAAGAAGTTGAATTTTCAGTTCATTATATAATAAGAAAAAATTAATCAATCATTACGTCATAAAAATTAAAACAAAGGGAAAATCTATTTTTTCTCTGATGCTTATATTGGAGCTGCTATATAAATGAAGTTTTCAGATATACCTAGGTTCTTAATAGAAGATTTTATATCTATCATTGATGCTGAAGCAGGTGATAATTACTTACGTGGTCAAACAACAGGTATTGTTACCAACAGGTGGTCTGTATTTAATATGACCATATTTGATATAGATGAGAATGGTAATACAGCTGGTTTCTATGTAATACCTTTTACTAAGTATAACTACGGAAATAACAGTGAGTGGTTTTATTTTGAAAGAGTTACCAGTAGTGAGACAGCGTCCACATCTGGATTTGCTATTGATTATGGTGATAAAGCTTACTTTATGAAAAACAGTGAGTTTTATAATTATTTAGAGTCCAGACAAACTGATTATGAAGCTGGTAATTACAGTCACAACGTAGAAAATTTTGTTAATATGGAGAAGGTGTTTTTGTACTTTGGTGAAATACATCCTACAAATTCATCAAATATTTATAAAGTACGTTACAGAGGAATGGATGAATATGCTTTAAGTTGTTTACCAGAACATAATAGAACAACAAGGTTGAAAGAATTATTTAGTGTATTTTTTGATAAGGTATATAATGAAGTATACAACCAACAGAAGAACGTATTTACCCTTTTTGATCCATATGAAGTCAATGAACACCACCTAGCTTATATTGACTCTACTTATAAAATGACTGTTGATAATGAGTTACCTGAAATAATAAAAAGAAGTTTGACCGCAAACCACATTAATTACTTAAAAAGAGTTGGTACTTATTCATCCATTTTTGTAAATTTTAAAAATATTGTTTTTAATACAAAAAATGGCGTAAACATATATGAAAGATGGCATGACAAGAATATAACAGGACCACCTTTACCACACTTTATAGACTATAATTATTTATATTGCTATTCAGTATGCCCTAGTTCTTGCTCAGATCCTGGATATACAAATTGCTCTACTGTATCTATAGGTGGGTTTGCAATACCAGAAGACGGTTGTTACATTTATATGCAATATATACCAAAGAGTACTTGGTATATAGTACATGGTTTAGATACTAAAAATCCTATAGTCCAATGTTATGATATCAATTACAATTTATTAGTACCAAAAAGTATTAAAAATGATACTTTAATTTATGTAGATGGTGATGGTGATTCACATATTTATTATAAAGTAATACTGGAATTTAATACAACTTGTACTGGTTATGTTTTTATAATAAAACCAGAAGTGTATTATATAAGTAATGATTATAACTTATTGTTCTATCATAATAGAAATCAAGAAGCACCAATAATAGAAATACAAAAAAAAATATTAGATAGTACAAAAGATGTTGATTTATATTCATTAGAAGATAGATATGTACAAACAGCTATTGTACCATTGTCTATAGCACCATCTGGTAGTAATACAGCAATAATAGAATGTGATACTAATGCTGGTAACTTATACACGGTTAGTACAGCTGTAAGTGGTACTTATATTCATGAACAAGTAGATCCAACTGATACTTGGAGTATTGATCATAGTTTAAATGGTCTATGTGCTGTAAATTATTACACACCTGTTAATTCTTTATCCTGGACTATAGCACATAATCTTAATACAACAGATTTAATTATACAATGTTATGACAATGATTACTATCTTTTAAGACCAAAAACAACAACTATAATTGATGAAAACATTGTTAAGATAGATTTTGAATATAAAACTAAAGGTAGAGCATTGTTGGTTGTTCCACCTTCCGCACCAGAATTTTTCTTAAACGTTAATAGATATAATTATTATGGTGATGTGTATCAAATAATTTATGCTGACAATGATGTTGTTTTTTGTGATTGCTGGCTCGGTCACGTGTTAAGATCAAATGATGCTGGAAATACATGGGAGAGTATATTTAAAGCCAGTAAAGGTACTAATTATGTCAGAATATCATATATGAATAACGGTGTTATATTTTTAGGTACATGGTATGAAGATGAAGGTGTTTATATATCTACTGATTATGGTAATACATGGAATTTAACTGAAGATCCACTTCTTTTAGGCGATAATAGTAGCTCACCATCTTTTACGTACTTAACAGATAGTATATTTTTAGGATTAAGTGGAGACAATTTTTTAATAAAATCTACTGATGGTGGTACTTCTTGGAGTATAGTTGATAGTGTTAGTGAAAAGTTAACAAATGAATCACCAGTTTATCTAGGTAATGGTATATGTATAGCAGCTTTTGAAGAATCATCATTTAAAGATCGTATATGGAGATCTACTGATTATGGTGATACGTGGACTTTAACATTACCATCCAGCGGAACTTATTTTGAGGTAGAAGAAATAGCTTATTTAGACAATGGTCACTGTATTGCAACAATAGAATCACCATCGAATACATATCATTATTTTAAATCTACTGATTATGGTGTTACTTGGATTGATAAAGGAATAATGTGTAGTTTGAATAAAAAACCGAGATCATACTGTAATCTTGGGGGTGGTAAAGTTTTAGCTTATCAATATAATTCTCCTTATTATTATATTAGAGAATCAACTGATTATGGTGAAACATGGAATGCTTTATCTCAAGTTGACGATTTAGGAAAATTATCATATGGAAGCGGAAAAGTTTTTGCTGGTTCTGATTATGGAACTTTTGGTAGTGTTAGAATTTCTAATGATGGTGGTTCAACATGGACAGATAATCATCTTGAAGGATTAAAAGAAAAAAATCTTTATTTTAGGAATGTTATGAAGGGTAAGGATAACCAATTATTAGCCATATGTAAATCAGCAGTTAATAAACATATTTGGAAGTCAGATGATAACGGCATAACCTGGAATTATTTTAAATCAATTAGTGGTGGTTATATTAATCCTTGGTATATGTATTATGTTGGTAATGATCATATTATAGTTGTTGATGTAGATTATAATATGTATTTATCTACTGATTATGGCGATACATGGGAATCTTTAAGTCCTTATTTTCATACATCATATTATTATGATTTTGTGAATATGGGTGACGGTAAAATTTTAGCTTTTTCTTATTATTATGATCCTGAAGTTTATAGATCAACTGATTATGGTGAAACATGGGTTAGTTCTGGAACAATAAATGGATCATCAACTTGTGTCGAGCGAATTATTTATCTGGAAAATGGTATATGTATACTATTTTCCAATGATGGTGATTATAATATTATGAGATCTACTGATTACGGAGAAAGCTGGAGTGGTGTATTGCCTTTTACTGGTTACATTAGTATTTCATCAGCAATATATTGTGGAAATGGTATTGTTTTAGCTGTGAAGTATCCATCTGATATATACAAATCTACTGATTACGGAGAAAGTTGGTCTATATTATATGATCCAATTGGTACTGGTGTAATAGATGATATGATTAGTCTTGGTAATGGAGTAATTATATGTGGAGGTGAATATTATCCTGCAAAAATTTACAGATCTACTGATTATGGTGAAAGTTGGACTAAAACCGGTGATGTCGATACTAGAGTTAATAGTATATATAAATTATGTAATTTAGGTAATGGTGTATGTATAAGTATAACTGGGTCCGAATCTGGTGAATTATTTTATTCTACTGATTATGGTAAAACTTGGATTAAAAGTACTGATTTTGATGATCAGTTTCCTGAAATCGGTGAATGGGTTGGCTGGTCATATCCGTTATATTATGATGATTTGGGTGAAGGTATGGTTGTAAGTAACGGCAAATGTATTTTTATATATTATTATTTAGAGGATACTTATTTATGTAGAGTTGGTATAGAATAAAAAAATTATAAATATATGTAAGAAGTTATCAGGAGATTTTTTAAATGGCAAATAGAATTTTTTGGCAGTATTTAGTTGATCAAACAGGAATTCCTATTTCTGGTGCTACTATAAATGTATATTTAGCTGGAACAAGCACTTATGCATATATAAGATATCCATCAAAGACATCCAGTTTTAATACTACAGCAAATGTTTCTATTACAACTGATTCTAGTGGTAAATTTTATTTTTATGTTGCTGATAAAGCTGAAAGTTCGACTTATGGTTATGAATATAATCAGGAGTTTAAAGTAACATGGGCTAAAGCTGGTATAGATTCAGGTGAAATTGATAATGTTCAAATATTTGGTGAACATTATGAAGTCAATGTATCGGATACAAATACATTAAAAATAAGAAGTATAAGTAATGCTAATGCAAAGGAATGGCAAGATCATGTTGATTCGACTTATTCTGATTCTCCACATAATATATCATCAGTTGATGAGTCTAATACCAATACAACCAAGAATAAACTTGTAAGTAATAGATTGATTTATGATGCATATAGACATTGGAATAATTTATCACCAAGAGATGATGATCATTCTCAATATATTAAAACTGATGGTACCAGAGAATTAACAGGCAACTGGGATATAGGTGAAAATAAAAAAATTGAGGCTGAATATATTCAAGCTAGAGATTCTGAAGGATTAAGTCTTTTGGATGATTCAGCCAGTTTAGGATTAATTATAAAAGATGGTGGTGAGGTAGAAATTGATAATGTTAATGTTGATGGTGGTTATATTGATGGTACTGTAATAGGAGGCAGTGTGCCTGCTGCTGGTACATTTACAACAATTACTGCTACAACTTACAATGCTACTAATGGTAGTTTTACTGATATAGAGACAGATACACTACTTGTTAATTCAACTGCAATAATAAGTGGTGGTAGAATAGAAAATACTGTCATAGGTGATGTCGTACCGGCTGCCGGTTCTTTTACATATTTAGATGCTGCTGATATTACAGTTCTTAATGGTATTTTAAATAGTGTTGATATAACTGATAGTATTATAAAAGATAGTAATATAGATAACACTGTTATAGGAATAACTACACCAGCATCAGCAACATTTACTGATATTATTGTTGATACAATGGAAGCATCAGCAGCTATTATAAATGACGTTTACATTTATGGCGGTAAGATAGATAACACTGTTATAGGAATAACTACACCAGCATCAGCAACATTTACTGATATTATTGTTGATACAATGGAAGCATCAGCAGCTATTATAAATGACGTTTACATTTATGGCGGTAAGATAGATAATACTATTATAGGAAAAAATATTCCAACATCGGCAACATTCACTGAAATAGATACAGATGAAATTAGATCAATAAACGGTGGTATAACATTTAAAGAAGGAAGTTCCACTACTTTAAAAATTGATGAATTAAGCAATATTTTAATAAATGGTGCATTAGATCCTGTTGATGTCAGTGGAGCATTATTTATGAAAAGTGCATCTGTTGCACCAACAGGTAGTAATGCAGATGAATTTATAATGTATTCTGATGTAGTTTCAGCTGGTGGTGGTTATGATTGTCCGCATTTTATGATGTCAGAAGGAAATGTTGTTAAATTATATCCATATCACTACATAGAAGATGCTACAGTAACTGTACCGGTCAGTGCAGCAGGACCGAAAAATGAAACAATTAGAAGTGATGTTTATGATACACTTTTAGATTTAGAGGAAAAGGTAAACTTTATATTAAAAATTTTAAGAAACAATGGTTTAATGAAATCTACCCCATAAAAAATTTACGTCAACTATAGCAAAAAGGAGGTGTGCTGTTTTTCATTTGGTATAAATGCTGAAGTATCTACGGCACATATATATAATGAGTGACTATATTAATAATGATGAATTAATAGAACAAATAGATTATTTAAAAAAGAGCGGTATTTTTTCAGAAAAATTAGGTGAACTGATATTGAATATAGCCAAAAATTATGCCAACAAGGGAAACTTTTCAGGTTATACATGGGTTGATGATATGATTGGCGACGCTGTTTTAACATGTGTTAAGTATATCAAAAACTTTAATTTGGATAAATCTGATAATGCTTTTGCATATGTGACGACAATATGTCAACGAAGTTTCATGAACTATATTAATAAACAGAAAAAACATAGTGAAATAAAAGATATTTTATATAATAATCAACATTTATTTAATAATGATAGTGAACATGGTATTGATTATTCATTTTTAAAAAAGAAAAACGAATAATTATAATTTAGATAATTGTGAATCCTAGAGATCGTTTAATATTTCCTTTGGATGTTTCAAGCCGACAAGCAGCTTTAAATTGGATTGAGCTGCTTTATGATCAGGTAGGAATGTTCAAGGTAGGACTGGAGTTATTTGTAGCTGAAGGATTATCATTTTTAAATACTCTTGCTGATGTATTACCTGATGGTTATTTTCTGGATCTTAAGTTTAATGACATTCCAACTACATTGAAGGCAGCTCATCATCATTTGTTCAAAAATGTAAATTTTTTTACAGTATATTGTAACCATGATCAACAAATGCTACAAGAAACTATAGATGTTTTGCAAAATAGGGTTAAGTTCTTGGCTGTTACTGTGCTTACTAGTTTTTCCAGTGATAATTTGTTGACCATGGGATATGACCGCCATTACGCTTTGAACCCCATCAAACTAGTGCTATTACATGCAAGACTTGCTAAAGCAGCTGGATGTAGTGGAGTAATATGTTCTGGTCAAGAAGTTAAGATGGTTAAAGAGTGTTTTGGTTCTGATTTTTTGGTTATCTGTCCTGGAATTCGCCCGAATTGGAGTAGAGTAGCAGCTGACGATCAAAAGCGAGTAGTTACACCTTATAAAGCGATTCAGGCTGGAGCTGATTATATTGTAGTTGGTAGACCTATACGCCAAGCAAATAATCCAGTCGAAGCAGCAAAATTGGTAGTTGATGAAATTGAGCAGGCATATCATTAAAAAGTTAAATTTTATGTATTAAAGTAAAATTACTATTTCATCACCGAAATAAATACTGAAATTTTCATAACATATATATGATGGCAAAGAAAAAATCATTTAGAAATTTAAAAACACCAGACAGTTTACTAAAAAACAAAAAAAGAGAATTAATAAAACAAGGAAAATTTAAGATACATCCACCAGAAGCAAGAGTTTGTATATTGTTGATAGCGGCAGTGTTTGATGAATGGGCAGAAGCTTTAAAATTTTCATTAAAGGAAATTGGATTCAGATACATTAACATAACTAATAAAAAAGAGGATATATCTGCTGATCTATGTTTTGTGTTTCCCGCTTTAAAAAACTACAGACCATCCAATAATGGATATAGGATATTGGTACAAGCAGAGGAATTATGGAATAGAAGAGAAAGAGGATTTTACGATCTTAGCAGTTGGTATGATATTTGTCTTGAATTATATGAAGAGAATACCAAAATAAAACAGGGAACCAACAATGTTATTTTCTGTCCTTTAGGTTACTCTTCTGTATTTGAATCTAATTTAGAAATCGACGAAGATCTTGATGGATTCTTTTTTGGTAGCATAACAAAAAGGAGAAATAATTTTCTTAATATACTTCATAATAAGTATAATATATATACACCCAAAGCAATTTGGGGAAAAGAAAGAGATATAAATATTCTAAGAGCTAAAATAAATATTAACATTAAAGCACATGATAAATGGTTTTATACACCACTTAGATCACTTATGATTCAATGTAAGAAAAAATTTTTGTTATGTGAAAAGACCAGTGGTGGATATGGTCCATTTATTTCTGGTAAACATTTTATAGAATTTAAGAATAAAACTGATATGGTAGATAAATTTGATTATTATTTAAAACATGACAACGAAAGAAAAGAGTTTGCCTTAAACGCTTATGAAGACATAAAGAAAAATATAAAATACACAGATATATTAAAAGCTGCTCTTAAAAATATTTTTTAGTTTTTCTTTTTGTCTTTTTCCCAAAAATCAAAAATATCATTAATATAAAAATCTGATAGTATATCGTAAATACCAGGTATTTTTATGATGTCATTAATACTTTTTTTTGACAAGATTTTAAATAAAATTTTGTCAAATTCATTTTGTGTTATTCTGTCTATCATATTTTTTTCTCCTGTGTTTTCCACTGCTTCCAAGTTTTTTATTACCACGTTCAGAATCACTAACTTCATCTACAATATTTAGTTTACCATTCCAACATGGTAATACTAAAAATTGAGCAATTTTTTCACCCTTTTTAATAGCATATTTTTTTCTACCTATTATTTGTACTAACCAACTACCACGAAAACCTGAATCAATAACACCAGCGACACAAAAATAATTTTTTGTTGTGCTGCTTCTGTCTTTTATGAGACATACATAATTAGCTGGAAATTCGGTTTTTATTCCAACTGGAACAAAATATCTTTTGTTTGGTAAAATTTTGATATCTTCACAAGCATACAAGTCATATCCTGCATCACCATCATACGCTTTATCAGGAATTATTGCATCCGGATGACACAATTTTATATTAAACATTCTTTATACACTCCTTTTTGATAGATTCCATTAAAGAAATTACATTTTCTTCGAGATCTGATACATTTTTATTGTTAATAATAATATAATCAGGTTTTTCATCTTTTATATCTGTATCAGTTATATGACTTGGTGTAAAATTTAAATCTGGTCTTACAACTTTAATTATTATTCCGTTATTTTCTTTAATAAATTTAAATTCGTTTTTCATTCTAACATCAGAAATTACAAATAAATTAAAATAATAATTTTTCATTTCTTTCCTTATATAATTGATCCAAACATCTTCATTAACTTTACGAAACCCATGAATAATTATTTGCATTATTTGTCTTGGTGTTTTATTATATCTTTCATCAATAATTTCTTTTTTATTACCCCATAATTGATCTGAATCTAAGTCAAAAATTTCATTAATTATTTTTTTTCCTCTTTCAGCAAAAGATAAATTCATAAACTTATATTTATCACGAAGTATTTTAGCTACAGTATCTTTTCCACTACCTGGATCACCACATAATCCAATTAATATTGGTGTATTAATCAATGGACATGCATATGGTATATCTCCTGGAGAAATTGATTTTCCTAGAAAAGCAATTCCTCTTCTTTCGGCTTTTTCATGTTTACATGCAAAATATGAAGTATGTTTAGTACATTTACCATTAGTAATAGTTTTTATTTCTTCATGCAGAAAAAACTTACAATTTAGACAATTCAATTTTAAAGATCCTCCTTGTTAATATATAATCTAATTAATAATAAATATCGTATTTTATAATTTTATTAATTTATCTTGTTAAGAATATTTCTTTCTTTTTACTAATCAACGCATTAACTATATTTAATAGAAATTTATCGGAAATACTATTATTATATTTACCACTTAAAATTTTGGTTTTTATGTCTTCAAAAACATCAACAAGAAGATCACTACTTACTTCTAAACTTAATTTCATCACATATGCGCCGTGGAAACTCTGGTATTCATACCAGAGAAGAAACGACGTTCCTCCTTTCTGTTATATATTTTTCAATTTCTTTCCATGTTCTTACTCTAATTGCAACATTATTTAAAAGTGTTCTTTCTGAAACTTTATTCCATGGCTGATTAAAAATTATAGGAACAATGCCATGATTAGCAAGATCAATGGAAGCATATAAATTATCTTCTACAAAGTGAGTAATACCAATTTTTTTAGCAGGCAATCCTTTTTCCATATTATTAACATGAATTATGGATATTTTAAAATCAGGAAAATGGTTAAACATAAATTTAGATATTGAAGTAGACCAAGATGGCCTGCCTGTAATTATATTAATTTGTTTACCAAATTCTTTATTATAAAAATTATCAAAAAAATAACGAGCACCATCAATTAATGGGTGTTTATCATACTCAATAACCTCTTTTATAATTTCTGTGACATCAGTTTTACTTAACTCATCTGGAAAAGATTTGTTCAAATGATATTTTTTAAAGTCATCTTTGGTAATATCTCTTTGTAACTTTTCAGAAACCTTTTTGATTAAATATTCACTTATATCACATATAACACCATCAAAATCAAATCCTAATTTCAATGATACCTCCAGTATATTTTTATTCTTCTTTAGTGGGACTAAAAATACTAGCTATATATAAACTTCTAAGAAAAAATTTTTCCTCTTTATTTAAATTGAAATCTTGAAGTCTTTGTTCAAAAATCATGTCAAGATCTCTTGAATCGCCAAGTTTTACAGCAATTTTGTTAGAATTGTCAGCACCATATATCTTTTTATTTTTATCCACAACAAAAAAATCATACCCGTCTTTGCTAAGAATAGTCTTAAAACAATCTCTTTCAGTATCATCTAAATCGACTATCTTTTTAAATTTATTATAATAATTAAGAATAGAGTTATCGATATAAGTATACATTGTATATCCTTTCTTCAATTATTACTAAAATGGATAAAAAATGCTAGCTAGATACACTAGCTAGCATTTTTGTTTAATGTTATTTAAGTGGTTAGTTGTTCAGGTACAACGACTGGTTTTATAGTTTCTATTTTAATATTATGAAAATTTTCAGCCAGCTCTATTAAGTTTTTATAACCGTTAGAGAATATGTGGCTACCCTTACGTGCCTTAGTTTCATGTGTAGCCATAGCTGTAATCATGTTATAGGCATACCACATATTGGTATCATTTCCAAGTTCCGTTTTCCATTTGGAAATGATTTTTGTTAATAGTCTTTCATTGACTTTTTTTTCTGCAAATTTATAAAAATCGTTAATCGTTATTTTTTTGCCGACCCAACTTCTCCAAATGTTGATATTATCATGACAAACGTTCATACGGCTATCAAAATCAAGCATAAGTTTGTCTGGATTACCATGGAAGTGATGATAGTTAACTTTTAATAAGGAACGTTTCCCAAACACACATCCGTTATTGCAATACGATCTGTATGCCATTATTTCATACCCAAAAGAGCTTTTTCCGGTATATGAGTTAAAAATTTCTATCATAATATTAATAGTATCATTACGACCATCAATATTATAAATTTTATTATCACCCTTGAATACTACCCATCGCTTCCAACGTTTTCCGATTGAGTCAACAAAATCTTTAACAACATTAACATCATAACGATTAGTAAATTCGTAGAACAAATCAGCAATTTGCCGATTTGTTACCAATTTGTACTTCCTGTCCACTAAACCGAGAGTTTCTCCATTTTCACAATTCACTAATGCATACTTGTTGCGAATTGTGTTTCCCATGATTGTTTGAACAGGAACTTTTTCTACTTTAAAAAAAGGATTCACATGATCCATATCTTTTCCCTCCACATTTTTTGATTACTTAACAGATTTTTATTTTCTATATGTTTTTTTGAGTTGTTCATCGATATATTTGATTTTTGTCAAAGCAGTATCGATTTCATCGACACCATCCCCAAAGTAAATTTTGATGTCCCAGGTATAGACATCCTTTGTGGATACGGATAATGTTACTGAATTGGGAGAACCAACAGTTTCTACGTATTTTTTTTCCATTTTTTTTACTCCTCCTTCTCTATAATATATTTTTTTTCAACGCCAACAATTGTTACATCCGGCCAATTAGATGGAAGATCAATAACACACCAGTTATAATGATCTTCTACCAAAGATATTTTTACAGCAGCAAGATATGTGTTTTCATCTATATCTTTAATATATTCTACCTTATCATTATCTACTAATACATGAATTGATGTCTGTCTGTAAACATTAATTTCACAGTCAATTTCATTTGCCATTGCTAATGGAGATTTATTCTTGTAAGCGTTAACTAATAATTTCATTAGCTAAGTTTATATCATATTTATTAAATTAAGTAAACTAAAAAAAAATAAATTATTTATTCCAATCAATCTGGTAAGGAAATATAAGTTCATCCCAAGTAAACAGAACACTTAGTTCATAACCTTTTCGAGCCAGAAGTTTCCTGGCTCCTTCTTGGCGATCAACCAGACACATTACTCTGGCAATCTGCCAATCAGTTTGCTGCTGTACTATTCGAATGGCCTTAATGATTGAATTACCACTGGTAACAACATCATCAATAATAGCTACCCGTGCTCTTTGTGCCAGATACGAGCCTTCGATTAGGTACTGATGACCATGGTCTTTAGCTTTCTTGCGTACAATAAAGGCATGAATAGGATGACCTTCCTGATAACTAATTGCAGCTACGGCAGCAACGATTGGATCTGCACCCAGAGTAAGACCACCAATAGCATCCACCGTCTGAGGAGATAAATGCTGCATAACTAGTTTGGCAGTTAGATATGCACCCATTGCAGACAGAGTTACCCGACGACAATCAATGTAATAATTACTACGTCGGCCTGATGATAAAATAACATCTTTAAATTCTAAAGCTTCCTGACGCAACAACTTAAGCAATTGTTCCCTTACTGAGGAATTAGTCATATTAAATCCGTATAAAAATCCAAATTTAGATCTAGTGATTAACAGTTCAAGCAGCAGATCGGTTTGGTCTGCTGGTTCTATCGATGTTTTAGTTGATCGACCTATTGTTGATTTTTTTGGTTATTAACTTTTATTTTATCTCTAATGCTTTGTATGCCAGCGTTATTAAATCGATTATTTTTCCTTTATTTGATGCAGCTTCTACTGCATATTCTACTGCTTCTGCTGCTGCTTCTGCTGCTGCTTCTTCAGCAAGTTTCATATTTACTGATGTTGTAGATGTTTCTAGTGCTTGCTTTGCTTCTATATCTGCTTTTATTGTTGCATTCACTGCCCATAATGCAGCAGCTTTTTCTGGGTCTTCAGTTTCTAAAAAAGGTCTCATTGAATCAGGCAGCAACCAATGTGTGTACATTTTTTCTGTTATATTGGTCTTTTTTTCTGATAACCAATTTTTAGCCCATCTGATAAATTCTGGTTTTTGATAAACTTCCATTGCGCAAAGAATTCCAAAAGCAATTCGCTGATTTATAGTAACACTAGGTAATTCAATTTTCTCCAAAGTTTTGCCATCCCGACATCCTACTTTAAGACCAAAATCATCTATACCAATACTTCCTTCGCCTTTCCACATTATGGCGGTCTTTAAATCATAACCACCATGAATTGGATTAAGCATGACTGCCAATACTGGATTAACATACCAATGGGTCCATCCAGGACCACATAAATAACCTTCTCCGCTGGTTTCATGCTGTACCCCTTCACCCCATTGACATCCGCCATATGTCTGTCCATTCGAATCAGTAATTTTATACAGAGTTACCTTCATCATGTATACATCGTTAAGACTCCGACATGAACACCGAAGTCTTAACGACGATCCTCCTTTTGACTAACATGAAATATTTAAATTGTTTTTGATTAAAAACCAGAAATTTGTGGTTAAAGCTAATTAGCTTTTGTGAAAGATTCCCACAAATTTACTATATCATTTCTTAACTGATTCAAGTAAATTTGATTTGAATCAGTTAAAATATTCAAATTAGTTAAACAGGTTTCCAAATCACAAATATATCTACAAGCTTTATAAGTTTCTTTTACCAGCTTTCGGTACTCTCTCTCGTTAATACCGATACCATCAAGCTGATCAATTTCTTGGCAGGTTTGCAGAAAGTTTAGTTGGTCTGATTTTCTGTAATTGATTTGAGTTTTTTCCATATTGTTCTCCTTATTTATAATATGAACAACATTTAAATATTTAGGGTAGTTTACTTCCGTTTGTATGTTGTCAAAACAGGCTTGATGGTACTTCTTATTGACTTTTGTGTCCATATTGCCACAAGAGTATCTTTACCACAATACGGACAGTACTCCTTTACGCAATCACCAGGTTTTTCGAGTTTCGCCTGGCCCACCCTTGTATTAATATAACAAGGAACGATGCAGGGAGTGACTTGGTGTTTTACGCCAACACAATCACATCCCTCGTGATATATTGTTCCTTTTCGGTGGAATGTCCATGTATCGGAGTATCTCGCCTCCAAATAGGCACTATCCGATTCAATTAAGACCGGTAAGGTCAGGGTGTAAGATTCTTTGAATTTTATTTTTTTAAAGGTATAGTTATTGACTTTCCACCCGGACAAAACTTCTTCTCCATTATCGTTGCAAGCAACGATAGGATAAATAGCAACGGTTTTCATTTGAGTTTTTTCCATATTGTTTTCCTTTCTAGCTGAGGCTAATTAACCTCAGACTTCCAATTTCCCGGCTTTAGCCGTGTTGATAAATGAACAATCTTCTTTTCTTCTTGCTACATACCCAATTACACTAAAAACTCTATAATTAATAATGCTACTAACATATTGTAACTTTCGTTTGGAGATAACAATATCATCATTACTAATATGATGAAATATCTTTTTTAAATTTTTTATTGCTTCCGCCCTGGATACTCCAACTCCAATCTTCTTTTCTTCTTTTTCTGATAAGATATAATATGATATCATTATAACTCCTCATTACAAATTATTTTAGTTAACAATAGATCCAAAAATTTATACAAAAAAGGAAACACAATTGATAAAATCAAAAGTGATGAAAAAAATGATATAGAAACAGATAGAAAAACAGACAGCAAGAAAAACATTAAAACTCCTTTCAACCTGAATATTTATTTTTAATTATGTTATATCACATAAATTAAATAATGTAAATAAAAAATTTTTATTTACATTAAAAAAAATTTCTGATATAATTTTTTTAAAAAAAAGAAGGAGGGACGCTGTTTTTTTAAACAATAAAGTTTATACAGCGCATATGTGATGAAATTAGAAATTTCTACAAGTGGAAAGCCATATATTCTTTTAGACGATGGTTTACCATACTCGAAAAGTGATCGTATTATATTATCTAATATAACGTCTGAAAGTGGTGAATATAATCACCTTGTGTTTTATATAAAAATATTTGAGAAGCACTTAAAAGGTAAAAAAAATAAAACCAAAGAAACAATTATATCAAATCATAAAAATTTTACGACTGAATTAGATATGTCAGGTATACCTAATTCAATTAAAAATGAGGAAGTTTATTCGAAAATCATACAAATAAAATCAATTTTAACTAAATATATCGAAAATGGCACTATATCAAAATGGAAAATAACACAAATCAAAAAGGAGATCGACAGCATGGAAACTACAGCGTGGAAAAAAGAAAATGACAAATATGTATTTAAGTCAGAAAATTTTCCAGCTGAGATATTTAGAAATAATAATAGAAAATGGGTATTGAAAGTGATGCATAAAGAAAAACTAAACTTTTATCATGAAGAAAGTTCCTTGAAGTCTTGTAAGGAACTTTATAACAAAAAATTTAAAGAAAAATATTGTTAACAATTTCTCCGTAAAATACGGAGTTAAAACCACATAATTTATCACCAGTTATTTCAGTAGTACTCTACCTGCCTTTTATTAAAGTATTTTTTTATTCCACAGGAACACTATGTTTTAAAGTATGCCAATGATTCATAAAATTTCCACCAAAATTAAGACACACATCCCAAATTACATCTTTAGCTTCTGGATCGTATTCAGGATTTGGAAATTCAAAAGTTTCGTTATTCTCTTTTACAGATTCCATAATAGCGATATCTCTTTTCATTTGTTCGATTGAATAACACATTTGCTCCTCAGAAAATCCAAAACAATGTCTTACTTGATGCCAATCGTTAGCAGAATACCATCCCTGAAAAGATCTTCTAATATCATCTTTTGTATCATCACCATAATGATGACCAGCAGAACATCCATCTTGGTTAGAAGGTAAATTCATATACTTAAAAGTTCTTGCGCATAAAAGATTTACTACTTGATGGTAAATAGAACCAAATGATATTCTGTAACTTTCTCTTGGATCTCCAAATAGAGGAAAAGCAGATGGAATACAAACAATTCCTGGTTGTAGTATTTGAGCAAATACAATACCACAAATATTTTCTGCAACTGCCTGTAAGGCTAAACCATATATAGTTGCAGGAGCAGTTGTGTATGAGATTGGCATGACAGTTAAAAATAATGGAGTATTAAGCTTACACGCCTCCTTGAAAACTTCTAAATTAGTTCCATTATCGTTTAAAGATAATGGAGAGTAAAAAATGGAGTGACAAGTAGCAATTCTCGGATCGTTCTTGTATTCATCAGCTGCAGCTTGAATTCCTTTTTTTGTTGATGAGTATACATATATATATCCATTATAGTTATCCCGCATCCAGCGAATCTGATTTACATCTTGATATTCATTATGCATTGGTCCTACACCTCTAAACATAAAAGGAATTTTATGTTTGTCTGCAATTTTCATAATATTAATAACATCTTCTTTGGTTGGTTCCCTTTGAACACCATTTTTATCAGATATAATGGTTGCAGTACCTCCACCACCAAAAGATTTTTCTGGAACACCATATTTTTCAATAAAATAATCTCTAGTAGGAGCCATTGATAAAGAATTTGTAATTAAATCTGGTGTTAGAATAACTCTTTCATTTTCTCTAATGAAATAAGCTTGACCAGTATTTTCAAAGATTTTACCAACTTCTTCATTTTTACATGCAAAACCTAATGTAGTAAGAAGTTCGATAGATTCATTAAAAATTTTATCTTTTATCACAAAGACTACCTCCTCACTTGATAAAATCTCTTTTAAAAATTTTAACAATTTAAAAAAATAACGAATTTTTCCAAAAAATATATTGTCTATTACCTATAAATTCCAACTGGATATTTCAGCGCTTCTTACCATTTTGTCTCTTAACATCATTAGTTTAATTAAATCATTACCATCTTTTTCATTTTTAACATGATATAAATCAAAGCCATCATATACTATAAAAGTATTCTTATACGGTTCGATCATTTTACCAAATACATAAGAATTATAATTATATATTTTTTCAAATTTTGGTACACCATTATATTCATCAATAATTATTTTTCTGTTATGAATTATGTTTCTAGCTTTACTTAAAAATTCAGTTTTCTTCATTTTATTAAAAAATTCTAACTTAATGGGAGTTATTTTTGGTAATGGTTTTTCTATATCTTTTGTTGTCTTTTCTTTTTTAAATTTCAATACTACATTATATTGATCATCAGGAAAACGATCATCTTCTATATCAATTATAAAATTTTCTTTTTTTACTAAATCATATACTACCTTTTTTATTTTTTTAAGACCAGTATTACCTGGGCGATCAATAACAATCCATAATTTACCATTTTTATAAGCACCTATTTTATCACCATCTGAATTTAATATTATATAACTACCCATATTTCTAACTTTTTTTCTAGTTGTTTTACCAGTCAGTTTTTTATAAAGACTTTTTATTTTTTTATCGGTATTATACGGATTATTAAAATCAATACTTTCTTTTATAAAATCCCTTAGTTTCATCATATATACGCTGCATTTGTGTTAAAAAACAGCATCCCTCCTTTTTTATTTAAAAAAATACAACCAGCCCTGTATTGCTGACATTAAATGTTATTAATAATGAATACTTTTTATAATGCTTCGCTTTTATCTTTTATTAATGGTTCCCATGAATCAATTCTATTTAAATACCATATAATAGTATTTTTAATTCCACTATCAAAAGTAACTGAAGGTGACCATCCTAAACTTTTTATTTTATTACTATCTAATAAATATCTTTTATCATGTCCTAACCGATCAGAAACATATTCTTTAAAATCATTTTTTTCATTAAATATAGATAATAATATATCAGCTATTTCTTCTATGGATTTTTCGTCTCCTGTTCCTATATTATATACTTCTCCTATTTTTCCTTTCTTTATTATTGTATTTATTGCTGTACAGTGGTCTAAAACATGTATCCATTCCCGTACATAATTACTATTTTCGAATAATACTATTTTTTTGTAGTTAATTAAGTTGTATATGAATAATGGTATCATTTTTTCTGTAAATTGATATGGACCATAATTATTACAACATCTTGATATAGTTATTGGTAAACCAAAAGTTTTGTAATAAGCTAAAACAACTAAGTCAGATGCAGCTTTAGATGAGCTATAAGGAGTATTGGGTTTTAATGGATGATCTTCATTAAATTTATAATCTGCGTCCAGTTCCATATCTCCATAAACTTCGCATGTAGAAATATGATGAAATCTAATTTTAGTTTCTCGACAGACCTCCAGTAAGTTTTGTGTTCCTAGTACATTTGTTCTGTAAAATATTGTTGGATTAATTATAGCTCTATCATTGTGTGATTCAGCTGCAAAATTTATAATTATATCTGGTTGAAATACATTAACTAAATTTTTTACTAAGTGGTAATTACATATATCCCCCTCTACAAAAATATAATCATTAACAGTATCATTATGATTATTTTTACAACTAGCATATGTTAATAAATCTAAATTTATTATAGTATCTTCTGGATAATAATCAAACCAATATTTTATAAAATTTGTTCCGATAAAACCACAACCACCAGTAACTAATAATTTCATCATATATATGCCGTGAAAACTCTGGTATTTATACCGGAGAGAAGACGGCAACCCTCCTTTTTACTAGAAATATGGTTTATAATAAACACATCTCTAAATTTTTTTGTTATCCGTATAAAATATGTTGATACTGAAGCTAGTATTTAAGCTCTTACTAACACATTATGACGGAGTATTTATTTAATTTATCTAATATTATTTATACCAACTTTTTTTAATTTCTCTATTGTTTCTTTTGATACGTCATTACCCCAATCACCACTACCAATATAAGTAGGTCTTGCTTTTATTTTTGGAAGCCAAGGCGCTCTATAATACCCACCAGTTTCTATTTCTCTACACTCGTAATTTAGTGATCCCCCCGGTTTTCCATTTTTTAACTGCCAAGCGGCCATTCTAAAACTATTTCCTAAATGTCTTACCCATCTATTTTCACCATCACCGCCATAAAAATAAATACCAATATTCTTTTTATCAAGATGACTATTTAAATAAGCTTCAGGTTTTTCTTTACTTGTAACCCATTTATTTCTAATAAAATTCATTCTCCATATACCAGGAATAAAAGACCAGCCATTGTATGTCTTTAATTTCATTCCATCAAATTCACGAAGTACTGATGAAAATCCAGCATAACTACCCATATTTTTGTACTTGTTAAACAAAATAAGATTTATTTCTGGATGTCTATCCATTATCCACAAAATACGATCTAGATCAATACCAGTACGTTCAAATTCCCAATCATCTTGTAAATAAAACATATATTTTGTTCTAATATGTTTTTTAAACATATAACTCATTGCAGGACCTAGTCCGATTTTAGGATTATGTTTTTCTATAACATCAAAGACACCACTATTTACAGCCCATTTTATTACATCATTACTAGATTCAGGAAAAACAAAATCTTCATGTAATAAATATCTTAATTTACAATGACATTGACTGTCAACAAATCGCTTGAATGAATTTATTGTATATGGTATAAGAGCTGGTCGACTACTTGACATTACTAAAACATCAATTTCTTTCATAAAAATTATCCTTCTTTTTTTTAATTTATATATTTAGTTATAATTTTTTGTAATTTTTAAAAGAGCAAAATAAAAAGCTTTGGATATATCTTTATCCAAAGCTTTATAAGTTTTACCATTACTTTTTATAATTATTTTTGTTGTACCGTTCATACAAAAAAAAATTAAGTTGTCTATACTTAATTTTTCTTTTATATAATCTAACTGATTTTTATTTCTAACAGGGTTAAACATGTCTCTATAACAAATTGGTTTATTGCTGGAATCACACCAACAATATGTTAATAAATCTTTACCTTCGTTAACTTTCTCTAAATCAATTTCTTCACCATCAATACTAAATCTACTTTTTAGTTTCCATCCCATTATTTTGCTGGCAATTAAGTCATTATAATTACCCAAATCAAATCTCCAGAAAAACTATTATTCTTTTATTTAAAAAAAGCTAAATTTATCTTTTCCAACTATTTTTTCGTAAAGTTCTACTAATACATCCCCATGACATTTTTTTGGAGCACACCAACATCCTAAAATTTTATCTTTTAATTCTGGCAGGGAATCTAACAAACTTCTCTGTTTTAATATCCATATTTTATATTTATTTATTACTTCCTTTCTGTCACCATCTTTACCAATAATAAATGGATTACCCCATTTGGATGGACGTCCTATATAAACATCATAGTTGTCTTTTTTACAGTGAACTACTTTTGGCATTTTTACAATACTGATAGCTTTACCATTAATAAACTTGGTATTATATTCATATAGTTCAATAATTTTCATTTGATAATTTATTAGCAGGTGAGCTAGAGCCAATTTCTATCACCGAATCTCTATTCCCACAAGCCAATACATTTCCGATAACTGCACGCACCAAGAGAGGGGGTACGGAGTTGCCTATCATTTCATAAGCGTTACATCTGTTGGCAAGTTTATCGGGAAACGTCACGAAATCGGGAATTCCTTGGATTCGTGCGTACTCTCGTACTGATAGCGAACGATGGAAAGCAAAGTGATAGACACAATCATATTTTGTGGACAGAGTAGTCGCCGGAGCATCAGGATGCAATCGTCGGTATGCAGATCCAAATCTTCGTGAAAGACCGTTTAAATACTTTTCGGGAATATCACACACATTTCCACCTGGTGGAATATGACGAAGGCGTTCTAATGTCTCTGTTCGTACAGCTGGTGTTTTTGTATTCTCCAACATCTTCATCTTCGGGGAGCCGACACGCATGATTTGCTGAAAGGCGCTCTTAGGCTCCGATGCATACGGGCGTGGAATTTCCTCTACACCAGGATCAAGAGAAGGAATATCAGAGAGAGCCTGTCTTGCTGAAACTATTCTCGCATCCCAATCATCCTGCAGGATATTCATGTATTTCTGTAGCAAAGAAGAAATTCTACCGTTACGTCGTATGGCAGTGTAAAGAGAACTAAGATTAGGTCCAGGAGAGGGAAGTTGTTCACTGCTATCCTTGACAGCAAGGATTAGCAATCGTTTTCGAGCTTGTGGAGTTCCAAATAACGCAGCGTCGTAAATCTGGTAGCTCACGTAATATTTGAGACATTTAGGACCCGGCGCTTGCAACCGTCTTATAAAATCAGCAAAAGTTTGCCCCTTAGCATGGCGAATCAAATTCGGTACATTCTCAATAAGTACACGTTCTGGTTTTAGGGCGGCGACATACTCGGGAATAACCTCGAGAACACGATTATGTGGATTAGGCATGTGATGCTTGCCATTTACTAACTGGCTGAATCCCTTGCATGGCGGACCGGCAGCGAGAAGATCTATTCCGCCTATTTTGCGGCACTCTGATACAACCCTCTTGTATCCTGCATCATCCAGCAAGTCACACTGGACTGCAACAGGCTCAGGCGCATTGTGATTATAAATCTTTACTGCCCGATCCCAAGAGTCATATGCTCCCACAGTACGAAATCCAAGCGAACGAAGGCCAATACTGATCCCTCCCATTCCACAACAGAGCTCTACTGCCACCATCTTAGGTTCAGTCTTTTGGGGGATCCAAGAAAAAGAATGGAGTGTGGATGGCCTCCATGCTCCGGCTGCAAAGAACTGCTGGCTGTCCTTTGTTTTAGACAGATTGCAAGGTATAACGTGCGTTCGGATCATTTCATTTTTTCCTCTAATTTATTAGCAACAATTAAAGTGGTTCATATGACCGGAACTTACGATTCCGGCTATTTTACTTTTGGCTCTGCCTTTAGAAGCCAATACTTTTTGGCTCCTAAAGTTCGTGGACTTTCTTTTTGGTCGAGAGGATATATAGTAATCTGATCCCATGACCAGATTACCTTCTTGTGATCCGAACCTGCCCAGCGAATCCCCGCTGGGGAAAAGATACAATATTCACCCAAGTATATTGGGCGAAAGTTAAAGCGGCCTAACTTTTCAAACTCTTCAGAAACTCCATGCTCACTGTAGAGATGCCATGCCCACAACTTGTTCATAGAGGCTGTGGTGTGGTATTCTCTGGCCTTCTCACAGAGCTCAAACAGAGCCTCTCGTTCTGGTCTTTGAGTATTGTCCTTAACTTCTCGGGCCATGACCTGGACGGGAGCATTTACAAGACTTCCACCCCAGGAAAGGAATTTCCAACTCTCCCACTGTTCAGGAATAAGTTCCTCGGGCGGTTTGTGCCACCCCAGAAACCTTATAATGACCTCACCCGAAAAGGTAAGGTCAACAAATGGCTGGAATGGTGAACGAGAAGAGATCGTTTCTCTCACGTTCGACTTCCAAGAATAGTTAAGCCCAGAGACGGTCGACCTTAGCCGACCAACTACCCGAACTTCCTCTGCTGTAATTGTCATTTCCATTGGATATGATGGAATCTCACTTCCGTCCTCCTTATAGATTTTCATTTCCTCCATCATTTAATCCTCCCTTTAGTCCAACTCGGACAAGGCCACCATTACTTGTCTGACAGCCTCGTCCTTGTTGAGCTGAAGCTCCTTGAGAACAAGCTTAGCACTTTCACCGAGCTTTCGGATCTCAATCCACTTCTCATTCTTTTCCTGATCTCCTTCCCAGGAGAAGAAATGCTTATGAAATGTTAAGATGTATAGAGGCACACCGTGCCGTCCCACAGCATCAATATATCTTTCTCCCCATTTTTGGGATTGGGAGCACAGGTATGTAGACCAAATCTCCTCAGGTGCTTCAACGGCGCCAGAGAGGATTTGATCATTATGTATAAACCAAGTGCTTGTCGCACTATATGTTTTTCCTTTCCTTCCCTCCCACGATCTTATCGTGGGAGGCTTGCTTTCCAAAAAGTCCTCGTCAGCCTTCTTAATGTAACACCACTCAGCGCTCTCGAGAGCAGCTGAGATTTCTCTGTTTTTTAGTAGAAAAGAAAATGCTTTTCGCAATTCACTTCGGTTAAATGGATTTAACCTTATTTTCATAAGTCCTCCTTTGTAAACATTTTTAGTCTTCCTCTTCATCTAAAGAACTATAAGTTGCTTCAAAAACATCCGGTTTGCAGGGATAAAGTTCTCCTTTAACACCAGTTATTATCCAATCTCCTGGGCAAACAATATGTTTACCCTCCAGAGTTAAACATTGACCATGTTCACTAAAATAATGTGAACAATGTTTACAAAGAACACTAGGATTATCACTTTCAAATGGTGACACAGCAGGATGATCCCCCATTTGTTTCCACTGAACTGCCTCCACTATTACTGGTTTTTTTCGATATTTTGCCATTAAAATGTTATCCTTCAGTTTTAATTATAAAATAATTAATTTAATTTGTTAATATATGTAGTAATAATTTACTTGTTATGATTAAACTTTATGATAAACATAATTCAACAACAATTCGTACTGAATATTAATAATTAATAAATATATTTGCCTTTTCGGCAATCTTATAAATTTCCTCAAATACAGTCTTGGCGCTTTCCAGCCCAATGTTGGGCTTCAGTCGTGTGAGTTCCTGAAATCTTTCTTCAATATTGGTATCCAAGGTTGTGTTCTTGATGATATAAAGGGCGGTAGCCAAATGTCTGAGATCTACCACATCCTTCTCTCCAAAATTATTTGCTACAAAAGAAATTTGATCATCATACTTGGCAAGTGTTTTTGAACATATTTTCTGGATATATTCGCTTTGGTTAGTTGGAACGATTTTTGGACTAAAGGAGTAATGCGGTTCGAGTTCAATAAGACCGTCTGCTCGAATAGAAGTAAGCTCATCCCGTAAGTCAAATGAGAAAGGTCCACGTTTGTATAAAATGAATTTAAATACTATAGGAACCTGTATAAGTTCCTGAAGAAAGAATATATTATTCTGAATATGTATCTCTCCGCACCAACTTCCTTTTTCTCTCAGTCTGTCAATTAATCTTAGAATTATTGCAACTTTCTTAATTCTTTTCATTTACCTTAATAATTTACTTGTTATGTAAGCATTATAAAAGAACATCCTGATAAGCAGACATTATTTCTTTTTCGATATCTTTTTCATTAGTTATACCATAATCTAATATTTTTTTGGTAACATGTTTAATTATATAACCAACTTTTTTACCAGGTTTCAACCCGGTTAATTTCATGACTTTATTTCCATCAATTAGCTTAATAGCATTATTAGTTACAGAATTTCCCCATTTATTTTTAATATCATCAATGTAGCTTAGAATTTCATCCCATCTTTTTTTATCAAATAATTTTCCTCTTGCTGCTTTATCACAGTAAGTTGCAGCTTTGAGTAACTCCCAATTTTCATCTGTAATGATTTTAATTAACTTTGAAGGTTTCATTTCTGTTGCTTTATGTAATTTCATATGATTTACGGCAACAAAAATTAATGCTTCTTTTTCTTTATTTGATAATCTTAGTCTTTTAGCAATAATATCAATTAACTCTTTTCCAGCCTCAGCATGTCCGTAAAATGTATGTCCTTTTTCTTTATCAAATTTATAAGTTGTTATTTTACCAATATCATGCAAGAGTATACTTAGATTAAGTAACGGATCCGCTATTTTATTTGCTTTTAATGCAGCTATTACATGATCAAAAACATTACCTTCTGGATGATGGTCAATATTTTGTTCAAAATCTTTCATTTTAACAACTTCTGGTAATATTATTTCCAATATTCCGAGTTCATCCATTTTCAAAATAGCATCAGCAAATTTATCACCAGAAGATGATGCCATTTTTACCAATTCATCTCTTATTCTCTCCGGCGCTAAAGATTTTATTTTCTCTTTATTAAATTTTATTGCAGCAGCAGTTTCTTTTTCAATATCAAAACCTAGTCTTGATGAAAATCTTATTGCTCTTAACATTCTAAGTCGATCTTCCTCAAATCGATCATGTGGATTGCCAACAGCTCTTATTATCTTATTTTTAATGTCTCGTTGACCATCAAAATAATCAATAATATTGCCTTTACTGTCAATTGCCATTGCATTTAAACAAAAATCTCTACGAGATGCATCTTGTTTAAATGATTGACAAATTTCAACTGATTCTGGTCTTCTGCCATCAGTATAATTTCCATCCTGACGAAACTGAGCTATTTCATAAGAAAAACCTCCTAAGTTAGTTGTTACTATACCAAAATCTCTTGACTTACCAATATCATATACCTTAAATAAATCCTCTAATATTTCTACAGGACAGTTAGTAGCTATATCAATATCTTTAGGTTTTTTACCTAAAACAATATCTCGTACACAACCACCAACAATATAAGCACGATATTTTTTAGATTCAATTTTCTTTAAAATTTCAACAGCATACTTTAACATTGGCATATTTTTACAATATTCTATCCATCTTTTTAAAAAATTTTCTTCTTCATTTAAAAATTTAGAAAATTTAGTCATTATATATATGCCGTAAAAAATCTGATATTAGGAAAACGACAATTCTCCTTTATTGTCTTGCTGGTATTTAATACCAGCAAGACATCAATTGACAATAAAATAAGATAGTTAATTTGTTTCTACTGGTTTAACTTGTTCCATTTCTTCAGTATTTTCAGTTTGTAGTAAATAATCTTTTTCACGTTTTTTTCTTCTTTCCATTGCTTTTTCATATGTATCTGTTGGATCAACTAAGAAGTGTAACTCTTGATCTTTTATAAATTCATAGATTCTTCCAGGGTGCGCGGCAAAACCCATGAAATCTACAATACTAACACCAAATCCTAATTGCATTCCTTGAACTCTACTTGGAACTCCAATTAATTCACCTGTTTCTTTTAAAAACAATGCACCACCAGATACACCAAAAATACTGGATGCATTCGTCATGATATATTGCTTTTGTTCTATGATTTCATTTAAATATGTAATTTGACCAAAATTACTAAAAGGATCATGTGATAAAGAACATCCAGTCAAGACAACATCCATATATAACTTTAACTCTTTTATTCTTTCCTCAGGAATAATTTTAGATACATATTCAAATTTCAAAGGACTATCAATTTTTAAAACTGCTAGATCATGATTAGCATCATATGCTATAATGTCAGCTCTGTATCTATTAGATGAATTAACCTCTGATAATCTAACATATTGAAATACTTCAACAGAACAAGCTTCTTTAACATCAACTTTAACTTCTTTCCTTACAATAGAATTCCATTCTTTTTTAATATTAATACATTTATCTATAACATGATGATTCGTCAATACAAAACTATGGCAATCATCGCCGTCTTCAGTTAGTTTAGAATATATTAGAGTACCACTTCCACCTACTCCTTTACATCCTACTCTTACTACTGGGTATAAAAAAGTTTCATGCATATACTTGAGTTGACTCACACTACACCTCCTCTATTTGTTATTAAAGATATTCATGACACTCCGCTCTCACTAAAGTGATGCGGTTTCTTGCAAACATCTGCAAACTACAAGGGATGTTCTCTGAATAAAGGTCCCTTGGTCGGTGTCCTGACGTCTACTCATAACCTGTAAGATACAGGATACGATGCTTAATAATTTTAACATAACAGAAATTTTACCTGGTTACTCATATTTATAAATTATTTGACCAACTATGTCACAATAAGACTGAAATTTACAAGCCAGACAGTGGGTATATAGTGTCTATTACTATAGTAAGTGTTAGAGACAACATTAATTCCGTCCGCTTCCTAACCTCTACCACTTTAGTGGTGAGGTTTGCGACGGGCTAAAGCCAATTTCTATCATTTTCAATTAAATAAGCAATAAAAAAATTACATTTTAAGTCAAAAGATAACTCTTCTTTAAGCCAGTTATTCATTATACATTTTCTTTCTTTTTTTTCTACATCGAACAAAAAAGAGGGTTCCATATTATATATCCAATCATCAATATTATCGCCACTAGTGCAAAAATCATCATCAATAATGTTTTCTCTCATAGCCCAACTCAGTAATCTATCGATACCTACTATTTCTACAAATTTTTCCGGATTATTTTCTATCATTTCATACCAATAAAATGATACTGCATTATATCTATCATCTGAATTTTCAAGAGGAGACACCATAAACTTTAAACCTGAATTGGTAATAACAACATCAAGATATGGATTTTTTGTATCGACATCAACTATATCGTATAAAACATTTTCAACTACCATTAGAAGTTTTCTGTTTTCCACCGAAACCTCCTTCAATTTAAATATATTTTAAATGAGATCTTTAATATTTTTTATTTCAATTGACGGCTTGAAACCAAACAAATTTTTAGCTGCTTCTATATTTGCAATGCTAGTAGCACCTGGATCTACATCTGGTCTGAGTTTGTAATCAATACCAAGTATTGATGCTAACTCTAATATGCTTGTTCCTTTACCTGTTCCAATCTCAATAGGTATGTTATTAACATTATGTTTATAATGTAAAGCAGCATAAAATGCATTACAAACATCATAGAGGTGTATAAAATCCCTTTCTTGATGACCATCACCATTAATAGTCATAACTTTTTTATTAAGATAACATTTAATTGCATTACTAATTACAGTATTCTTATTTTCAAGATAATAACTGCTAGTATCCCAAACATTACTTAATCTTAATATAATTATTTTAGCACCATTTATATTATATTTGAAAGCGTTATATTCATTTGATAATTTTGTTAAACCATATATTAATTTATTCACATCCGGTAATGACGAAAATTTTCTTACAAAAAAATCAGCTATATCGTGTTTCCAGTTTTTAAAATTTATACCAACTAAACTAGCAGCACTTTTTATTGCCATTGACGATGCAGCAATAACTTTAACATTATACTTAAATGCATTATAAAAAATATGGTTTGTTGATATTATATTGTATAATATAGCATCTTCTACATTATCACTACAATTTTTTATTCCTGATATAGCACCTAGATGAATAATACTATCAGCACTTTTAAAATCATCTTTTTTTAAATCCATAATACTGGTATTTTCTTTAATATCAACTTTTTTTACTTCATGTTCACTTAAAATTTTAACTATATGACTACCAATTAAACCAGAACTACCAGTTACAATAATATTCATTACATATGCGTCGTTTTCTCTCTGGTATGAATGTTGGAGAGAAAACGACGATCCTCCTTTCTTTTTTTAAATCTGGTGCCCCCGCTTGGATTCGAACCAAGAATACGCTCTAATCTGGAGCCTGATGCCGGGTATAAGCCGGGTGTTTTACCGTTAAACTACAGGGGCATATATGGAGCCGTCGGCAGGACTCGAACCTGCATTAGAGGGTTTACAAGACCCTTGTGTTTCCAATTACCACCACGACGGCATTGATTCTTTTATTATCCACTAGTATTTTTGGTAATATGAGGAATCAGTTATAACAACATTAAGTATTTTCTCTGGGTATGTTCTACAATACTCTTTTCCAGACATATCAGCCAAAACAACCATTTTACTGGTTGTTCTGGAAATATAAAACCAACGACCTTTGTAGTATGCCATTCGATTAAGATTATATATAGTGTTGGCTTTCAACTTCCATTTCTTAAACCCATAAGTTGGTGCAGGTTTAATAATTCTACTTTCATAAAAAATTTTCAATATTTTTTCAAATGTATCTTTATCAACTTTTCTAATAGGCTTTATATTAGAGTCATTACGCATTATTAATGCATGAATTCTATTTGTATTGGTATTATACAAATAGTATTTTTTATAACCACGATAACGACCTTTCTTTATACTTTTGTTACAGCAGTAAATACCGCTAATCAAACGACCATTAGCCATACACTGACATTCATATCCTATCATATCAGTGGGAACATCTTTTAAGTCTATATTTATATTTAACATCCACTTTTTAGCTAAGGATAGCATTTTTGCTATGCTATCCTTAGCTTCTATAACCATTTGTGCTCTTCTATTTGCATCTGGATGATCTGAAATATCCGGATGCACCAGTAACATCATTTTCTTGAAAAGTTGTTTTTCATCCATTTCTAACAATTTAAGTCCTTTCCATTGATATATATTGTTTAGCCAAATACTGTCTTACTAGTGTTTAACACTAAGACAGTGTTCCATTGTTTTATATACTGTTTTCCCAAAATTTTATGTAACAAATCCGGAGTAAATTAATAATATCGTACAAAATAAATGATGTAAATAAAAAAAAATAATGTACTTGCTGTTTTCAGATTATTAATTTATTAAATACCAGAGTTTCCATCAAAATCTTGTGGTGTTTTCAGGTTGATTTATGTCTTGGCTAAATGACATTACATAATAAACTGTCTTGTTAGTGTTTAACACTAACAAGACAGTATATTTCAATTATTTAGTAAACATCCCTCGTTACTAATTCAGATATATGTTTTTTGGTTTCTCTTTGAATGTCTTCTAAGATAGATGATACTTTCTCGATGTCATCTATCTGTATGTTATACCTTCTAACCGACCGATAACACTCGATTAGCGAAAGGCAGCAATTTATCATCTTTTGAAGAGTTTTGATTCTGTCTAGGAGAGTATCGGTTGTTACTGAAAAAAATGTATTATACATTCTATTTCCTTTCCGACCGATGTGATAGCATTGGTCAATTAAGATGCTTGAATTTTAATTTCCTGATTATTTGGTTTTTCTTCCCAAAGATGACAGTACCTACAATACTGCATTACATCTACATCTTCAGTACTAAGAACACGACCTAGAATTAAGCAATCATGATATTTACGATCACTTCTGTAGTGCTTACACGTATGACATGATTTTTTGTGATATTTTAACATATTAGCCCCCTAATTTTTTCTTAAAGAAATCTGTCAATGATACTGATTCTCTGATGTTTTTGCCGACTCTGACTGCACCATTCTTGCCGACATAGTAGAAATTATCGTGACACTCCGCTCTCACTAAAGTGATGCGGCTTCTTGCAAACATCTGCAAGCTACAAGGGGTACCCTCTGACTGAGAGTTCCTTGGCCGGTGTCCCGGCGTCTACGCATAACCTGTAAGATACAGGATACGATGCTTGGTGATCTACGAAGCAGGAATTTTATCTGGTTATTCATAATTACTTAATCAACTATGTTACAATAAGACTGAAACTTACAAGCCGGACAGTGAGTATATACGTCCCTTGTGTTTGTGTCTATTATTATAGTTTGAATAAGTGTTAGATATAACCTTTCTGTAACATGTTATCTCCTTTTTTGTTGTTTTCGGTTTCCATCACGATTAAATACCAGGGTCTTCTAATTTGAACTAATATCTTGATTGAATAAAGTTGCGTTGCAGAACATCCAACTCATATTAGTTACATTAGATACCTATGTCCTGGTTGAATGATGTTGTTACAATTAATTACTGAAGACCCTGGTATTTAAGGTGTTTAAAATTAATAAATTTAAGTTTTACATTGGCATCTCCTTTTTTTGATTTTATTATACCACAAAAATATGGATAATGTAAATAAAAATAATATATTTTTTTGCTGTTTTCATGGGCAATCTTTATTTAGCCAGAATATGGCCGACATATTTTATTATACCAGACTATAGTGACATAATACTTCGTTTGCACTAAAGTGATGTGATTTTTTGCAGAGTACCATCTGATTGAAAATCTTTTGGGTTTGTACTTCTTACCGTAGTCTAAATAAGTTTGATATCTCATCTATATTGGAGACAACCTTAATTTTTTTCTATTTTCGCAAGATGCCTAATATTCACCATAAAGTGATGAAGTTTACGACAGACTGAAGTTAGTTTACATCAAGATATGCTTGAAAATCTTCATAACTTACTTGAATAAAATTAATATCATCGCTGTTAATAGAATATCTCATAATTACTTTATCTTCAATTGGATAAAAAGAAACAATAATATCATCAGTAAATTTAGTAATATTAACGTCTATCAGATCATAATAAACAATTTTTTTAATATCAAAATATTCCATCAACATATAGTATATCTCCTAATATTTGAAATTGGTTGCTCAAGATTAAAATTCAAACTTATTCAGCCATTGATGTGACCTCTGTTAAGCTTTATTCTGTACATCGTAGCAAAATTTATAGTAAACTAAAAATAGTTTACATTATAACCAAAAAATATTTTATACTTTTATATTACTTAATATTTCTAATTTTTTTAAGTTGTTTACTTTTTCTGATGGCTTCTTCATGCTCTGATATATCCTTTGTTTCTGATGGTTCATTTATTTCAATTTTATTCTGCTCTGATACATCCTTTTGTTCTGATGGTTTATTTACTTCAATTTTATCCTGCTCTGATACATCCTTTTGTTCTGATGGTTTCTTTATTTCAATTTTGCCTTGCTCTAATAAAGATTTTACTATAACATTTTCCATGTATTTTTCAAAATCAGTTGCTAATGCGTCAACTATTCCTTGATCAGACAATGAAATAATTCTTATATTAGGAGATACCCTTTGCCTAAGAAATTTTAAGATTTCTTCTTGGTTCCTAGCTAAAATACAAGCAGTAAAAGTATTAATATTATTATCACGAACAATATCATAATCTACTTTAATTAATCTGAACTTCATTTTTCTTATTAACATTAATCTACTCCTTCTTTATCTTTTTTTATTTTTTTGATTCTTATTTTTTCTTCTTCTTTCTCGTCATCATTTTTTTTCGATTCTTTATTATATAACTTGGCAGCTTCATAATTTATATTACTATAACCAGTATTTTTAACATATTCATCAATTTCATCAATAATATCTTTATTTGACTCAAAGAATTTCATTACTTCTTTAACACCACAAAATTTGCAACCAGTTTTGAGATATGTATACCAAGCTCCTTTTTGTTCGATAATACCAGCAGTTTTACAAATATTCAATAAACCAACGTACTTATTTATACCGCTAATATAGTTTATTTCAATCTCAGTTTCATTAAATGGAGGATAGAATCTGTTTTTTAGAGTACAAGCTGTCAAACCAGTTCCAGTTATGACACTTTTACCATCAATTATTTCCTTTATATCATATTTTTTAAGACTAATAAGAATATCGGCCGATAACTTTAAGTATTTTCCACCACCAACTTTTTCAGGTGAACCATAACCAGATGGATCACCATAATAATGTGCAGAAGAAAATGCTATTGATTTTTTAGATTTGCAAATATTAACTAACATTTTCAATAACTGTTTTATTTCTTTTTGTAGGATACCTTGATCTGCTTTATGATCTCCTCTTAGAGTATCATCAAACAACTTTTTTCTCTCTAAACCTCCTATAGAATCAACAGCGATAGCAAATCCTTCTTCATCTGATTCTCTTATGGTGCTAAGCACTGTCATAGCTTCTGTTGTGAAAGGAGTATAAATATAAAGTACCTTTCTTGGATCTAAACCCCATCTTTCTACAAAAGAATTAGTCCATGATCCTTCAGTATCTATAATAACCGGTTTTAGCCCTTTTCTTAAGGCATCAACTAATAAAAGACATATATAGCTTGTTTTAAATGATGCTTCTGGTCCAACCATTACTACATGAGATTTAACAGGAATACCTTTTTTCAATGACCCAGACAAAATTCTATTAAAATCGTATGTTGGTGCTTGTATCCATTGATCAATTTTTGCAATTTCACTATCAGCTAGAATTGATATATGAACGCCTTTGACTGATTTATCAATCTTTCTTCTTAAATCACTAAATGTTGACATCAATTAATCTCCATAAACGGGTAATACAAATTACGTAAACACTAACTGTTTAATTTTAACATTTGCTCTTTTACAAACTGACGTAAACATTTTTTAATTAATTTTACAGCTATCCTTTTTGGCATATAAGAAGACCCATATCCACTTTTATCTTTGAAATCCCAATAACCATAAAGCTTCATATCACCATCAAGATCAGATACAATACCAAACTTATTTAATATAACATCTATATCTTGATTTTTTGAGGCAACAAAGCACCAATTACTCCATCGACCTAAAAACCCAATTTTATAATTTTTGTAATTACCTTTTACTAAAACTGGTGATTTATTTTTTACAAATGAAATTTTCATCATATATACGTCGTTTTCATTCCGGTATGAATACCGAAATAAAAACAACATCCCTCCTTTCTACTAGAAATATAATTAATTTTGATTTTTTAATTCTCATAAAAAACTTCTTTAGCTATAGTAGCTACATATTTACAAGACCCATTTAAATGTTCAAATGAATGTACAGAAACTAAATACCAGCCAAAGTATTTACCATCAGGACCTAAAATATTATTTAAATAATCTTCAAACAACGGATAAGACAACACAATTTGTCTATAAGTTTTGAAATATTTATTATTCACTGTTCAACCTCAATACTGATTTTTAAATCTTCTCTATTGGAATATGATCCTAAAATATTTTTAAACACATCATCTGGGTATAACTTGTAATAATCCTTTTTGTGTGATTTGTCATACTTTCTTGGTTCCTTTTTAATTATTTCAACGAAAGTTTTTCTGTCAACTAAGAAACAAAAACACTCACCATCACCACTTATTACACCATTAAAAGCTAACTTAGACATAAATTCTCCTTGTTTTGATAAGCTTTATTTAAAATTGACTAATTATAGTTATGAGTAGACAAAAGATTTTTTTGTTTGATAAAAAAATCAGGAGTGTAGCTAAACCAATCAATACATCGAACATCAAAATTAAGTTTTTGGCATGCTTCTTTAATTGCTGCAGCCCAAGCATTTACAAATTCTATTGAATTTGGATTAAATTTTTGTAGTTCCATAATAAACTCCTTTCAATTTTATTGTTTTGTTTATGTTTCAATTACCTAACTGAAATACTAAATAGTCTATTCTAGCTTTAGCTAAATTAAAATATTCTTTCTCTATTTCAAATCCTATGAAATTAAAACCTTCTACTAACGCAGCTATACCTGTGCTGCCACTGCCCATAAATGGATCAACAACTATACCATTAGGAGGTGTTACTAATTTACATAGATATCTCATTAGTTTAACTGGCTTAACAGTCGGATGAATATTTTTTCTTTTAGCTGAATTTGCCTGATATTTCGCTGCTGTTTTTTTATTTTTTCTTGTTGAACCATCTGTAACTATCTTTTCAGGAAAATCATCTAATCCTATATTTCTTTCACTTTTAGATGGTTTAGCACAGTAAAAGAATCTTGCTGCTGATCCTGATCCTGAATCATATCTTTCTGTTTCACTATACCCACCTATACCAAATATTGAGCCTAATCCTTTCTTTATGCCAGTTGTGTTTTTTCCCCATCCTTTTTTTGTTTTAGGAAATAGTCCAAACACGTCATCGGATCCATCATGAATAACATTAGATGGATACCTACCTTTTTTAGAAGACAGAACAACATCGCTAGTTTTCAAGTTTTCTTCACTATCAAGTTTTTCATTTACTGGAACTCTGGTCTTATCAATATTTAATCCACCAGTACCCCATTTTAATATATTATCAGCAATTGTTTTTTCTGATAATGGTTTTCTAGCTAAAGTCCATAATTCTAATGCAGGTTTTAACGCAGTTCCCCATCCTTCCCATTGTCTTGCCTTATTTTGATTCATATTTTTAGTAATTTTTTTACTTACATTTGTGTTTTTTGGAAACCCTTGACTATATATCCAAGCAATTAAATCTCTTATTTCAAAACCAGCATTTTCTATATTAATAGCCATCCTATGTTGTGTTTTTGTACCGCATGCTACTAAAATATGACCACCTGGTTTTAAAATTCTTAAACATTCCTTCCACATTTCTATACCAGGAACATTATAGTCCCATTTTTTGTTCATAAATTTCATACCATAGGGTGGATCAGTAACAACACTATCAACAGAATTATCTGATAATTCCTTTAATCCTATCATACAATCTTTATTAATAACTTCTATCATATATATGCCGTGGAGACTTCAGTATAAATACTGAAAAGAAAACAGCATCCCTCCTTTCTATTAGAAATGTAATTACCAGACATATACTAAAATACCAGATATACCAATTGTGATCATATACAGTTAATATTTTAATTTAGAATAACCATCTTCTTTTATTACTGTAAAAACATTATCAAATTCAATATCAATTTCATCACGATGCGAGATAATAAAAACTTTCAAATTATCATTTAACTGTTTTTTACGTATTATATCAACTATCTTATCTAATGATTTAGCATCAACCGAAGTATCCAATAACTCATCAAGAACTAAAATATCGGTTTTTATTGAAGACCTTTTTCTAGCAATATCATGGAAAGCCATAAGTAACGCTATATCGACACTCTTAGATTCACCACCACATAAACTTTTATAACTACAATTATAAAATCCAGGTCCTTTTATACTCATCTCCATAAATTTATCCAACTCTATATAAAAATCATGTCCAACATAACTTAAATACTCATTAGTTCTTTCCGAAATATAAGGTATCTGTGATGATATAGCATATTGTTTTACTTTATCATCTTTACACATTTCTTTCATAAATTCAAAATGATCTTTCGCTATTTTTAATTTTTTAATTTTCTTTTCAATATCTTTAATTTTTATTTCATTTTTTGCCTTATCTTTTTTGTTCTTTTTAATCATGTCTTCTAATTCACATTTCATCTTATCCTGATATTCTTTTGCCATTATTTTCTTTTCAATTTTTTTGGATTTGTCAATAATAGAATTTATTTTATGTTCTAATTCATTAATGTCATCACTGAAATCTTCTAATTTAATATTTTTTAATTTGATCAAAGCAGATTCATATCTTTTTACATCAAAACTATTAATTTCTTTTGGTTCACCAATATATTCAAGTTGTTTTTCTATATCAATAATTAAATTAATTTTTTCTTTGAATAAATTAATATCATCTGCTACTGTACTTTTTTCATTTTTTAAAAAATTTAATTTATTGTTAAGATCATAAATGATATCTTCATATTTATGCATACTATTTTTAATATTACCAATCTCTTCTTCTGTTGACTCAATAATTTTTTCTTTGTTTGTAATAATCTGATTACATGTTGGACATTGATTATTATTTTTAATAAAATTAAGATAATTATTTTTAGTTTTTAGGTTATTTCTTAATATTGCAAGTTCACTATTCGACTCCATTAATTTTTTATCAGTATTATCTATTTTTATTTGTAACTCATCTTTTTTCTTATTTAATTCAGTTATTTTAACAGAATAATCAATATTTTCTCTTGGTAACTTATTTTTCAGATTTTTTATTCTCTCACGATCTTTTTCAGTTTTTATTTTTTCTTCATTAATACTTCTAATTTTATTGGAAATATACAATATGGATTGCTTAATATTTCTGACAATATTTTGTTTGGATATTTCTTGTTTCTTAAGTAAGTCTAATTTTTTACTTTCAACATCAATTAATTCTTTACTTAATTTCAAATAATTTAAATCATCCTCTGTTATGATAATTTCCTTTTGTAGACCGGCGATTTTTTTAATTAATTCAGTATTACTCTCATTTATTCCATTGTTCGCAAATTCTAATACATCTATATTATTTTTGTATTCCGTTATATTAACATTGATATTATTTATTTTTTTATTTAATTCGGATGACATTCTTGTAAAAACTTCAAGATCAAAAATTTTTTCTAATATAGATCTTTTCTGAGGTAATCCCATCCGCATAAATGGAACGCTATGATTTATATTAAAAAAAACTAAAGACACAAAAGTATCAAAGTTCATCCCTATTATTTCATTGATTTGCTGTTGATCGTCTTTTATACTAGGAAGATGAGGAATTAATTTTTCATTCTCATATATTTCCAGATAATTTGGTTTAAATCCCCTTCTGATAATATAATTATTATCTTTTTTAGTAAAAAAGACTTCTAATTCACATTTTTTTCTATTTTTCCAGTTTATTAATTGATCTTGTTTAATTCCTTTTATATCCCTGCCATATAAAGACACAGTTATAGATGCAAGTAAATTACTTTTTCCGGCAGAATTTGATCTTGATTTATTTGGTACAATACCACAGACAAGGTTCAGTCCGTTTAATAAATTAAACTCCTGTTTTTTCTTACCAAATGACAAAAAATTACTAAATGTAGTTTTTATAATTTTCATACGAAATTAATATCCTTTAGAATTGAATCAAACACTTTATCTATTAACTTATAATCTATATAATCCGGTTTATTCTTTTCTACAAACTCCATATAAATTTCTTTATTAGTTTTTCCCTCCTCTTCTAATATTTTTTGATTTACAGTTTCATTCTTAATCACTTTAATATCTAATGATAGCGGTTTAAAAGATTCAATCAATGAAATTAGTTTGTCTGCCTTATTAACATTATTACTGTTAAAAATCATCTTAACAAAATTGTTTTCTATATTTTCTTTTGCTATATTATCCTCTGGTTTTAATATAATAAATTTTGGTGCAGAAGTAAACTCGATAAATTCAATATTACCATTGATAAATATGTAATATCCTCTTTTACTTTCACAATCACCAAAATTATGCTGAAAAGGACTTCCAAGATAAGTTATATTATTTTTTGTAGATGGATGATGGAAATGTCCTGAATAGACATGTTTAAATTTTTTAAAATCACTGATATTTAATTTAGCTTTGGTACATTCGAAGCTATCGTTCATCATAAAAGAATTTATCTCAAAATGACCAAAAAGATAACCATTATGTTCAATAGTGTCTATAGGATATCCCCAAGGAACAAAACAACAATCATTTATAAAATAAGGCTCTTTATCGACTACAGTAATATTATCGTAATAATAAAAAAGTTCTAACCAATTTGGTGAATAAGAATTATTATAATATATATCATGATTACCACTAGTAATAATTAACTCAAAGTTTTTCAATATATTCACTACTTCTAGTGCTGTGTCTTTTGAATTAGATGTTAAACTCTTACGATTGTTAAATAGATCACCTAAAATTGCTATTTTTTTAATATCTTTTTTGATGCATAAATCTGCTATTTCTCTAAACAGGTCCATAATCAAATTATGACCTTTCTTGTCATCACGCCATAATCCTATATGAATATCACTTATTAACAACATATCTTATTAAAATTATCCCAGTTTCCAGTTGTTTTGTTAATTCTTATATTGAAGCAAACATTGTTTCTACGAAAATCAATGAAAGAAATTCTATTAGGATTATTATAAAAATTATACTCTAATTCTCTTTCTTTGTTATATACAGCCCATCCATTACTTTTAAAATCGAAAATTTCTGTTTTCATTATAAATACTCCTTTATAATGTAATGGTTTACCTCTTCTTTCTCAAGATAGTTTTATAATATTTTTTATATAACACTTGTCACTCACCAAAAATTCAACACAATCTTCTATATTGAAGTATTTAATGCTTCTTATATTATTATATTTTATAATAACACCAACACAAGTATAACAGTTAACTTTTTTAATATTACCGTCAGTTTTACTTGTATCAATTTGTGTAACTAACATTTTAACAAAACTAGTTGTTTTTAATTTTTTAACTTCATTATGATTAATATTATTTTCTATACAAAATTCTAATTTAATATTAGAAACAATAATATCCCAAGCTTTTATTCTTAAATATATAAGTTTCATGGAATCACAATTTATATACTTTTTGTCAAATTCTATATTTTTGTTTTCTCCAATCACATATTTTATCATTTTCTCATATTCTGTAGAATAATCATCTCGACAAAACTTGGTATTATTAGCTGAATAAGAATTACACCCAATTAAAGCTAAAACCAAAATAAATATTGATATTAATACATTTTTTACCATATATACACTCCATAAATTTTTGTAAATTCCGTTCTTTACGATAGATTAATTGATTTTTTAAATATTTACTTTTTTCTCTTCTTATGCAGGACCCCCATCTGTTATAGTCCAATTGTTAGGTGGTCCTGTTAATATATTCCTGGCTGCCTCTGCAGCACCACCAGGTGTATACTTACTGTTACCAGCATGAAAATTCACACCTGGTTTAACTGATTGTGCTGCCCACCCTATTAGTAATGCATCATAATTTGCTGTACTTAGGGTAACATTCTTAAACATGTAACTCATATTAGTTACATTTGATATGTTCCAGTTACCTATATTTTGATCAAATGATGTTGCACCTTCAAACATACATCTCATATCAGTTACTTTTGACACATTCCATCTACCTATATATTGGTTAAACGAATTTGCATTACAGAACATCCAACTCATATCAGTTACATCAGACACATCCCAACTACCAATATCTTGGTTAAACGAGGTTGCATTACAAAACATACCGTCCATATTGATTACTTTTGACACATTCC